>CAYVXD010000010.1:0-44105 GCA_964454265.1 uncultured Candidatus Sumerlaeota bacterium
GGGACGAGGAAATTCTCCCCGATTGCACCAGCCCTGAAAGGGTTCACCCTGAAGGATTCACCCTGAAGGGCGAAATATATTGGAATTCGTGCACCTGGAGGTTTTCAACAGAGCATCCATATAACAAAAACAAATATCAAACCACGACAGCACGACGTGCATACACCTTAGTCGCATAAAAATTTAAAACGTAGGGCAGGTTGAAAATGCGCCTTGTGCGTAGGTATTGCCTTTCCTTTTTACCTGAAATGCTAACTCATTTGGGAAAGAGCCATAAATCTTATTACATGAAGTTCATTGTCTTTGATTCCGCGGTTTTCCGCCGCGGTGTTCGTCTGAAGGCTCTGGCTCTACAGTGCGAACGATCAGGGTATTGGAAAAATAGCGTTCGTGATCGGAGGTGTAGGCCTCAGCCCAATAGTTGAGAAACGAGTCGGGAAAAACACGATGGCCGGCCTTAAAGCCGTCTTTGGAATATGCATCAATGCCAAGCAGTATCGGCGGAGGCCCGGTGCGGGCGTTCATGCAATAGAACTTAACATACTGATAGACGCAGGGCGTCAGCGAGAGCGTGACCTTGCCCGGCTTGACATTTAGCCAGCCGTTTTCAGAGACGTACACCACAGGCGTAAGCACGAGCAGAGGCATCTCAATAGAGACGCCTGGTGTGGTTGCGATATCCAGTTGCTGCGGCTCGGTAGGCTCTGCGGCCAATGAGGACAAGCTGATGAAAAAAGCCGCGAGAAAAAGCAGAGGGCTTTTCGCCATATGGAGCATAGGGTATCTCAATCTCAATGGGTGGGAGGTGCAGGGAGGCTCTACTCGCCCCAAACGTCTTTTTTCATCTGCCCTAAAGATTCTCTAACCTTCTCGAAGAAGCCTTTGGTGCCGTCCCCGCTTACCGGCTTTTCTTTGCTGAGCTTATTAAAGTCACGCAAGAGCTCTTTCTGGCGTGGCGTTAGCCTGGTCGGTGTCTTGACGATCACGCGAACGTACATATCCCCTTTGCGCGTGCTATAATCGTCCGTTGGCATGCCCTGGCCTTTGATTCGGAGAATCTGATGGGTCTGCGTGCCTGGAGGTATGCGCAGCTTAGAAGAGCCGTGGAGCGTGGGGATTTCCATCCCGTCACCCAGAGCGGCCTGGACAACAGTGATGGGAATCTCACAATAGATGTCGTCGCCTTTGCGTTTGAAGAAGGGGTGTTCTTCTACATGGATGACGATAAAGAGATCGCCCCGATAAGCCTCGTCTATGCCAGCCTCGCCTTCACCACGGATACGAATCTGCATCCCTTCATCAATGCCACGAGGAATTCGCACCGTGACTTTTACTTGTCGCTTTGCCCGGCCCTGGCCCTGGCAAACATGGCAGGGATGGTCAATCACAGAGCCTTCGCCCCGGCAGAGATCGCACATCGTATTGATCGAGAAGAATCCCTGAGAGTAGCGCACCTGGCCTGCTCCTTGGCACCGGGGACAGGTGCGTGGACCGGTACGATCTTTTGTTCCCGTGCCATTGCAAGCGCCACATTTTTCCAGCCGATGAAGTGTTATCTCCTCGTCTTTTCCGATCACTGCATCATCCAGTGAGATGGTGAGGCTAATGCGGAGATTGCGGCCACGGCGGCCAGTGCTGGTTGTGCGTTTCCACGAGGTACTAAATGAGGTACCGAAGAAAGTATCGAACAGGTTGCCAAAAATATCTTCGAAATCACTGAAATGATGAAAATCGTTCCATGAGAACGCGCCTTCGCCAAAGGCACTTCTTACTGCCTCGTGGCCATAGCGGTCGTAGCGCGTTCGCTTCTCAGGATCGCTCAGGATTTCATACGCCTCGCACGCCTCTTTAAATTTTTCCTCCGCCTGAGAATCGTCGGGATTCTTATCTGGATGATATTTCAAAGCCAGCCGACGATATGCCTTCTTGACTTCGTCCTGTGAGGCAGTTCGTGATAAGCCGAGCACTTCGTAGTAATCGCGCTTTTCCATAATCGAAGGGCACCAAAGGCAAAAAAATAAGACTACTGCTGAGTAAACGATGACTAATTCAAGCCGTAATTGTATGAATGAGGCCGGGGTTATGCAAGCACAAATTTTATAAGTAAATGGTAGGGGCAGTTCATGAACTGCCCCTACAAAGCCCTAGCTAGTGGCTCACACGGCCATTTTGCAGACGATAGCCATTACCTGAAATTAGATTTTGCAATTCTCTAAATTTCGTTTGGCAATGGATTTGCATAAACAAACCAGCTAGCCGTGTAAGCTGCGCCTTTTCTTCCACAGAGAGAAATACAGTTTTGCCAAACCTTACTACGTGGCACAAGTAAGAGCCGTGCTTAATTGAGACAGCCTGCTTAGTCGCAATCCCTCCCCTTTTCCTTTCAGCGGGAATTCGCAACACAACAGATTCTAAGAAACAACCAATTTGGGTTGACAATTGGCTTTTCGATAATTAGATATACTGTTAATAATTCTGTAGAAAATCGCTAGGAGAAATACAAGTAAGCATAAAGTGGCAGGATGACTTCCTTTTCCCTTGTATAGCTCAAGAAGTATTGGACGCCAATGGGGTTTGTCACAGCGTGGCGGGCGCATAATCTGCGGACTTATTTCCCCGAAGCCGCTCCAAGTGCTTTTCCCCGCATGGAGCAAGAACCATCATTTGAATGGAGTATGGTGCTGCTCGCTTAGAGCTGTGAGGGATCTGCACAGCAAGCCGTGCCAGCAACACTTGTACCAAAGAGCACTAAGATCGAGTTTCAGAGATATGAAACCAGTAACGAAACATTCTTGGGAAAGGACTCATGCTATGGCGCGAGCTCTATCTTTCGCCGCTTTTTGCTTAATACTCTTCGCGGTATTTCTTTGTCCTCAAATGTCTGAAGCGTTTGCTCCACCTTATCTGGTCAAGGACATCAATCCAGTACCTGGGGATAATAATGATTCAACGCCGAGCGAAATTGTCGATGTCAATGGAGTGGCCTTTTTTGCAGCGCATGATGGAATTCATGGTGTTGAACTTTGGAAATCCGACGGCACGGCAGCCGGCACTTCGTTGGTTAGGGATATCTTTCCCGGGCCAAGCGGTTCGGACCCTATAGAGCTTACCAATGTAAACGGAACGTTATGCTTTCGTGCTGACAACGGAACACACGGCAGGGAGCTATGGAAAAGCGATGGTACTGCGACCGGTACCGTCATGGTCAAAGATATATATCCAGGTCAAAGTGAATCAGTTCCCATGTATTTGACTGTCTATAATGGTAAACTCTACTTTCGGGCGCGCGATAGTAGTCATGGGACAGAGCTGTGGAAGAGTAATGGTACTGAGAGTGGGACGGTTATGGTTAAGGATATTTATCCCGGCTCAAACAGCTCCTCCCCCGCCTACTTGACTATTTACAAGGGATTGATCTATTTCAGCGCTGACAACGGCACACACGGTTACGAGCTCTGGAAAACCGACGGTACATCAGGCGGAACCGTTATGGCTCAAGATATACGTTCCGGGTCTTCCAGTTCAGGGCCTTCATACCTGGTTGATGTAAGTGGAACGTTATTCTTTGCAGCCAGTGATAGCACTAACGGTAAAGAGCTCTGGAAAAGTGATGGCTCATCAACTGGCGCAGTCTTTGTTAAGGATGTTCGCCCTGGCATTTTCGATTCAGATATAGATGAAATGACAGCTGTGGGCAGTCTCCTGTTCTTTGTCGCGGATGATGGGACCAACGGTTACGAAGTATGGCGAAGTAACGGAACAGGGGCGGGGACATATATAACCAAAGATATCTATCCGGGGTCGTATTGCCCATATCAAACACCAGCTGTTCTGGCAAGTTACAATGGGAAACTATACTTCCAGGCGGCTAGTGCAATCAGTCCAGGTGTGGAGTTGTGGAAAAGTGATGGAACATCCGGTGGAACATTTATGCTGAAAGAGATAAACCCATCCGGTCATAGCTATCCGGGGAGTTTTGTGGTGATGAATAATATGCTCTATTTTGGCGCATATGATGGAACAAATCGGGCATTATGGAAGAGCAATGGAACATCCGGCGGCACGGTCATGGTAAAAAACATTTCTAATACGCAGAACTTGGCAGTTGTGAATGGGAAGATCTTTTTTAGTGCGAATGATGGGAGCCATGGCCATGAATTATGGATATCAGATGGGACTGGTGGAGGTACCCAGCTGGTAAAAGATATCCGCCCTGACTATAGCCATTCGAACCCTGAATGGCTGATAGATCTTGACGGGACGCTTTACTTCAAAGCAGACGATGGAAGTCACGGCGACGAACTATGGAAAAGTGACGGGACAGCATTCGGCACCGTCATGGTAAAAGACATCCGGCCCAGCGGTTCATCCGGTTCTGATATTGACTATTTAACGAAGATAAATAGCACACTATTTTTCGAAGCTACAGATGGATCAGGGTGGGGATTGTGGAAAAGTAATGGAACCGCCGCCGGAACTGTAGAGGTCAAAAGCGTCAATGCCGCCGCGTTAACTCCGGTAGGTGATATATTATTTTTCGAAAGCGATACGGAGCTATGGAAATCTGACGGCAGCTCTGCTGGCACCGTACAGGTAAAGGACATCCGCCCCGGCGCTTCAGACTGGGTACAGAAACTGACGTCCATGGATGGAAGGCTTTACTTCACCGCCTACGATGGAACAGATCGGGAGTTATATAAGAGTGACGGAACCTCGGCAGGGACTGTGCAGGTAAAAGATATCAACCCGGGATCGTCAGATTCGAATCCGGACCATTTGACGCCCGTAGATGGAACTCTTTACTTCTCTGCGGATGACGGAACACACGGCCGTGAGTTATGGAAAAGTGACGGAACCTCGGCAGGCACTGTAATGGTTGTAGATTCGATTCCAGGTTCAGGTTCTTCTGGCCTGCATAACTTAACAAATGTTAATGGCACACTATTTTTTGCAGCTTCCGATGGATCGAGTCAGCATGGCTACGAGCTCTGGAAAAGCAATGGTTTGTCAACCGGTACCCTGATGGTAAAAGACATTTATCCGGGAGGATCGAGTTCTTCGCCCCAGGAGCTCACAGCGGTAAATAATATTCTCTTCTTTTCTGCTGATAATGGCACTCATGGACGAGAGTTGTGGATGAGCGATGGCACTGGAGCAGGCACCAAGAGAGTAAAGGATATCATGCCAGGCATAAGCAGATCCTCTCCTCAAAAAATCGTCCAGGTCTCACTGGACGGTTTGTTTATGTTCACCGCCTATGATGCCCCATCAGGGATAGAACTATGGATGAGCGACGGTACAACAACGGCTACGCAGCTCGTTTATGACATCGTCCCGGGTGCAGCTGGCTCAATGCCGGATGAGCTTACCGTTTCCGGTTGGAATCTGTTCTTTTCTGCCAATGACGGAGCCCATGGGACCGAACTCTGGTGTCAACCGCTTTCAGAACTCAATTATCCTCCTTCAGTTGATTTGAACGGTCCGAGAAGTGGCACTGATAAGACCACGGTCTTCACGATTCAAGGAAGAGCAGTCAACATAGCAGACAATGATGCGGTTGTGACCGACCTGGATCACACTGATCTGGTCTCAATGACCGTTACCATTACGAATCTTCAGGATGCCCCAGACGAAATTTTAGCTGCAGATGTATCCGGAACGTCAATTTCAAAAAATTATAATTCCTCTACCGGTGTATTGACACTCACCGGATCAGACTCGTTGGGCGCTTACCAGCAGGTATTGCGAACTATCACCTATAAAAATAATTCACTGAATCCTGATACCCAAAACCGTGTGATTGAGGTTATAGCTAATGACGGGATTGATAACAGTGCAGTTGTTCAGTGCACAATCTCAATTGTTGCTTCAAAGACTGAACTGCCAAGCGTTATAGACCTGCACAATGCTCACCAGGATATGATTGTCTATGGTGCGGAAGTTGCTGACTATCTTGCCTATTACCATGAATATTCTATCGGCGGCGGCAGTGTGGAAGTTGGTGATCTCAACGGCGATGGGATAGGCGACCTTATCATGGGCGCCTTGTATGCAGATGGTCCCGTGAACACTCGGTCTTCTTGCGGTGAGGCATATATTTATTTTGGCGGCGGAAATATTACCGGGACAAAGGATATTGCAGCAGCTGTGGGAGCTCCTCCAGACGTGGTCATCTATGGTGCTTCCGCTGGCGATATACTAACCGGCGAAGGAGCTTTTCTTGTAGGAGATTTTAACGATGATGGAATAGACGATCTTTTCCTCGGTGCTCCACACGCCGATGGGCCACAAGGAGACTATAGAGACAAGGCAGGAGAAGCATATATCATCTATGGTTCGACGAGTTTGCCATCAGTCATAGATCTGGCTAATAACGAACAAGACATGATCATCTACGGTGCTTCGTCTGATGACTACCTCACCCGTTACGGGAACGCTTTGAAGAAAGGCGATTTCAACAATGATGGCATTGATGATATTATCATTGGATCTTACCTTGGTGACGGTCTGACGGGAGGAGCAATAGATAACAGGGGCGAAGCTTATGTAATCTATGGTTCGGCCAGTCTTCCCTCCTCGATTGATCTTTACTACAATGAAGAAGATGTGACCATTTATGGCGAATCAAACTCCGACAGGCTCACCGCGACCGGCACTATGGCAGTTGGTGACCTCAATAATGATGGAATAGATGATATTATTCTTGGCAAGTTCAAGGACTATCCGTCTGGCTCGAGTGATCCAGGCAGAGTATATGTCATTTACGGCTCGGGAAGCCTGCCTGGTACCATCAACCTCGCCACTGGAGATCAGGACGTAACCATCAACGGGGCTGCGTCAGGTGATAATCTTACCGCTGGTGGAGCCATAAAAGTTGGCGACTTTAACAATGATGGGATAGATGATCTTGTGTTCGGTGCACGCGGTGCCGACGCGCCAGGCAGGAGCGACTCTGGGAAAGCCTACATTATTTATGGTTCAGCGAGCCTCCTCTCTACAATCAATCTGTCCAGCAGCGGTGAGGATGTAACTATATACGGCGCCAGTGCAGATGACCTTCTTACCGCGCTAGGTGCCATTTTTGTCGGGGACATCAATGGTAATGGCATAGATGATATAATCCTTGGCGCCAGAATGGCGGACGGGCCATCAGATAGCCGACCATATGCAGGGGAGGCCTATGTTATATTTGGGTCAACAAGTCTTCCTTCCACTATTGACCTTGGCAGCCATCAAGAGGACGTGATCATATATGGCGCCACAAATAATGCTGATTTTTTAGATCCGATCGGTGTGGCGGATCTGAACTCCGATACAATTGGCGACCTAATACTCGGTGCAAACTCTGCCGATGGTCCATCGGAAGCCAGAAATGCTTGTGGCGAGGTGTATATTGTCTATGGATCAGGGAGTATGCCTTCATCAGTTGACCTCTACTACCATGAAGAGGATGTGATTATTTATGGGGCTTCAGAAGATGACGCTTTAGGTTTAACAAGAGGATTTGGCGACCTTAATGGAGATGGAGTAGACGACTTAATTCTAGGGGCTGTGTATGCCGATGGACCTTCTGAAAGTCGGGCTGATTCATCAGGAGAAGCATACGTTATTTTGGGAGCAGAGCCAACGCCTACGCCAACCCCTACTCCGACTCCGACGCCAACTCCAACTTCAACTCCTTCGCCAACGCCAACAGCCACACCAACGCCGACGCCAACGGCAACGCCAACTCCAACTGCCACACCAACTCCGACATCCACGCCAACCCCAATAACTCCTACTCCTACACCCTCAGCAACACCCACTGCTACTCCGACTCCAACGGCAACCGCAACGGCGACGCCAACCCCGACTCCATCACCAACGCCAGATGAATTCGTCGTGCAATATACATTTGATTCATCATTTGATAACTGGTCATTCCTGGGGATAAGTGGTGCGGGCTTCTCCGGGGCGTCGTCAGGATGGAGTGGTGGCCGAATCAGCATCAGTTCAACGAACGATACTACAAACCGTGTGGGATTCTGGAACAGCCCAACGACTATTGCTTACGTGGCGGATAATGTGTACAGGGCCAAGTTCATGGCCTCCTCAAGTCAAGCCACGGCGTCTCAGAACCCACAGTTTCGCATGCGGTGGCTCCACGATCAGGCACTCCAGTCCGCAACGCATGTTGTGAATGCATCAGGCATGTTTGACAACTCCTTGCCAACTGATCCAACAACGAGAGAATACTCCTGCTACATTGCCCCGGTGGTGAGCGGCAACCTGGGTGTTGCCTTTGATATGCTTGATTTCAGCGCGGCACAGTATGGCACTCACTATGTTGATCAGGTTACCGTGGAGCGGTTTCCCGACCCGGCAGCTGGCACAGCGGTCATGACGTATACCTCTTCAGCAGACTTTTCCAACTGGGGATTCGTGACTAATATTGGCTTCGGTCCCGTAACGTCAGGCGGAGCTGGCACGGGCACACTCTCCATTACGTCCCAGACTACTGCCTCCAGCAATTATGGGTGGTGGCAGTCAAGTGGGACGGCAAATGAGCTGACCTACGTAACGGATAAGCTCTATCGGGCGACCTACACGCTGAGGTGCGCGAGCGACACGGCTCGGAACACCATGCCACAGGTCAGACTGCGTTGCCAGAATGAGGACGGCCAGATGACGGCGACGATGGAACTCAACAGCCAGGGCACTGGTCCAGGCGCAATGCCAGAAGTCAGTGGAACTGAGTACGAGGTCTACTTTGATACACCTATTCTCCACCCCATAGCAATCTTGCCCACAGAAGACGGTTTCATTGTGACGATAGACGTGCTTGACTTCAGCATGGCGCACGGCGGTACCATCTACATGGACAGCGTTGCGATTGATTACCTTGAGATTCCTTAATTGATGCTGAATAGGCATTAGGCAAATCGCGGGATAATGGACAGAAGCAGGGAGAAGATGAACTCTAAATCTTCTACCTGCTTTTCGATTTTCAGACGACCGGCTCTCGTTCTTGCCTCCAGTGAACTGCGTTCCTGAAGACTTACTTTTTCCCTTTGCAATACTCAATTTCAATCCCGGAGACGCCCCAACTGCGAGCCTGATCCTCTGGCCAAAAAATTATGGCAAGGAATGAATTCCTTGCCACAAATGCTAAATCCCGCAGCCAAGCAAAGCTGACAGAGCTGCGACGCTAGGCCCGGTAATTAACCCAGATGGGGCTCGACCATGCCATGTTTCCATCTTTGAGAACAACGCGCAGGTAGTAGAAATGCGTGCCGGGTGAAAGGTCGCGGTCTTCGACGGTGTAGTAGGAGCGCAGTCCCTCGCCGCCGTATTGATTAAAGTCTTTGTTGTCGCGAACGATGGTGAGCCAGAGCAAGTCGCTCTCGGAGATGACGTCAACTTTGATCTGTATGTTGTCGGAAGTAGAGAATTCTTCGCCCATAAGGTGACCGTTGATGCGGAAGTCGAGTCGCATCTTGACGCCGGAAGTAGCAAACGTGCGGCGTTGCTTGAAAGCATCGAAGATACTTTCGCGAGTAAGTTCTTTAGCCAGTACACCCGCGAGTCCGCAGCGGTTCGGATCGCGCTTGTAAGCAACGCGATGATGCCAGAGGAGTCCGTGGCTATCGCTACCGCCAATGATGCCGAAGCGCAGCCCGCGCGCAAGTCCATCCTGGACGAAGCAGCCAGCTTTGCCGCCGCGATGCTTAATCGGGCGGTTTCCCATATATTCAAAAGCACCGTGAACGGAGACAATTTCGACAAGAGGCATTACGTCAGGGTCAGCGTTTTCCCAATCCACGCCCGTCCAGCCTATGTGGTGAGGTATTGCGATAGCGCCGAGGCTTTTCGCCTTGGCGAAAATCTTCTGAGTAGTGTTCCAGCGCTCGAGCGTATGGTCCATCAATGGTATGTCTGGTGAGATGTGATAAATATTTTTATGTCCGAAGCCCTTCGGGTAACGTGCGGTTGTCCATTCCTGACCGAAGAATGTCACGAACTGGTGCGGCTGGTTAAAATGCTCGGTTACTTCTTTCAATTCTTCCCACTCGGAAGGCAAAATAGCATTGCCGACGAAGTTATCGTGGTCAGTGAGGCTGGCGAAGTCGTCGCGATACATGTCGCGCCGCAGGGCGTAGTACTCTTCAGGCGTGCCCATACCATCAGACATCCAGGAGTGGCCGTGGATGTCACCGAAGAAGACTTGATAGCCCTCGATCGGCGGAAACTTTGCTTTTTCATAACGGTTTGTCAGCACCACGGGGGCGGTAGGCTTCGTTACTGGGCGAACTTTAGGCGTTATGGATTCAGCGGCCGGGGGAGCTACTTTTTGGAGAATCGTTGCGCCTAGATCGCGCCGCACGGTCCATAGGCTTCCTTTGTTATCAATAGCGGCTCGGAGGTAATGTCCGCGACCACCCCACCCATCCTTTGGAAAGCGATATAGCTCTGACCATTTATCGCCGTGGTAGCACTGAATGCAGAAATTATGCGAGGGGCGGCCTGTGATCCAAATTCTGCCTGCGTTGTCGCAATAGAGTCGGGCAAATTCGAAACCCTGATCTGTATCTTTTTTGGCAAGATTTTTCGACTTCGGTTCAGCAACTGGTTCGTAGAGCTGACCGTTCTTATAACAGCGAAGCTGGAACCAACGTGGGATATCCCATTCGTTCTCGCCTTTGCGGTTACTGTGCCAGGCTATCCAGAGGTCATTGTGTTTATCTACTGCAAGGACTGGAGCAACATCAAATGCAGGGTGATGCGTTATCTGAATTTCCTGGGCAGGCGAACCATTAGTTAGCCGTTGCAGATAAACACTAAAGTTTCCCTCGCCTTCGTAAACGTCGTAAGCGATCCATACATTGCCGCGCTGGTCGCAGGCGATTGCCGGGTGCTGGCAATCAGTATGGGAGCGCGAGCTAACTTTAATTACGGGCGAAAGAGTTGCGTTATCAAGGCCCCGTGCCAGGATCTCGAAGCGGGTGTGTTCTTTGTGTTCCCAGGTAATCCAGGCTTTGCCGTCTTTGTCCACTGCTGCTGCCGGGCGCCAGTTTAAACCAAGGCAATCTCGTGAAATAAGAATCTCATTGCCCGGAATTCCGCGAGTAATTTTCTTCGCAATGATCTGCCATTCGTTACCACGGCGAGCGGCCCAGACCGCCAGGAATCCATCAGGCAGCCTGATAATCTCCGGTTGCGTCTCAAAGCCGGTAATGGCGCTGAGAGGTGATTCGTCAAGCCATTGATTCGCGCGAAACCCCTTGGCGTAAATGCCTTCTTTCCCCTCGCGTTGCGATACAAAAACGACCTGCGGTATACCTGTGCTGTCCAGGGCGATTACGGGGTATTCGTTGCGGATGCCGTCTTCAAACGGCACCATTGGCGATAGACTGAAGTCCTTTGCCTCGCCAAGCAGGATGCTATCCTTTTCTATCTCCCAGGGAATCTGGGCAAGTGCACGAAGTGAAAGCATATGCAACGATAAGCCCGCGCCGACTGCTCCCCACGAAAGCTTTGAGAGAAACTCCCGTCTATCCAGTTTTTCAGACATTTCTCAGGCTGTCCTTTCAGTTGTGTGGCCAAATGGCTAACGGTAAAAATTTGCTACGTGGCGTTTACAATTCTTCTATTATTACTACGGTATCCTTGCTTTGTTCAACAAGTTTTTTTCGTTTCGTTGTTTCCGCCATCTAGTAGGGGCTCAAAATTTTGAGCCCCTACAGCTCCTGTTATGGTGTACTAGCGTGAGTATTGTGCACGGCAGAGACGCCGTTATGAAAAATTAAAGCGTTGACTCTCATGAAGAATCGCAGTATTAGATTCCCTCTCTTCACGCAAGCGAGAAGGAAAAAATCTATCCCATTTCTATGGAGTTGCTGACATTGCTGGTTGATTTGCATAGCCATACGACCTTGTGCAATCACGCCACAGGATCACTGGAGGAGTACGTCGAGCAAGCAGTTACGCTGGGCATCGGCGAGTTCGGATTTTCCGAGCATTCGCCGTGGATGTATCAGGACAGGAAGAAACTGGCGCCAGATTTCGATGAAATGCCACAGTATTTCCAGCGCGTGGAGGCAGTGCAGCGGCGCTACATGAGCCACAATACGGCTGGTCGTAGACCCCGCATCGCAATTCGCCTGGGCATTGAAATGGACTATCTCCCTGGAAAAGTAGATATGGCACGTGAGTATGCGAGGACAAACGACTTTGATTTCATCATCGGTTCAGTACATCACATTGGCACGTGGGGATTCGACCAGGAATCGCAACAGGCGCTGTACGCACAGCGCGACGTCCGCGAAGTGTACGAAGAGTATTTCGGTCTGGTCATTGATATGATTTCTACCGGTTTATTTGACATTGTCGGACACATTGATCTGGTGAAGAAGTTTGGATATCGGCCCAAAGATGGCTACCGCGACTTGCAAGAATCAGTGGTTCGGGTGTTGCGCGAGACCGACATGGCCGTGGAGCTGAACACTAGCGGTATGGATAGGCCGGTGAAGGAGTTTTATCCGGATCAACGATTCCTGGCACTGCTGTATAAATATAAGATTCCCGTTACCCTAGGCTCGGATGCACATGCTCCGTCAGAGGTGGGCCGCTATTTTGGCGAGGCCGTGGCGCAGCTCAAGGCGGTGGGGTATCGCGAGGTGCTGACGTACGAGAAGCGGCGCCGCATTAGCGTGAGGCTGTAAGGCAGCTTGGCCAGAGCGGTTGGTCCGTTAGTCTGTTTGCCCGTTGGTCCGTTGGTCCGTTTATCCGTTTGTCCGTTAGTCCGTTGCTCGGGTCTGACAAGAGGCTATCGTGGGTTGAGATGTACGATTACATCAAAAACGCGAGGGAAGGCTTTCATAATATTGATCTCTGTCTGGCGGCCAATCTGGTGGCCTTGCTCGACCGTGATGTTCTTGTCCACGCCGATTTTCACCTCAACGTGATAAAATGATCCGGTCGGTCTTGCCCGCACCAAGGTGATTTCTTTCACACCATCAACGCGGCTGATCTCGCTTTTCAGCCGCTCCTGAAACTCCGGGCCTGGCGCCTTATCCATCAACACGTTGCCTGTGCCCCACAGGATACTCCAGCCCATTTTTAGAATTATCACGCCAACCATAGCACTACCCAGGGTGTCGAACACGCGCAACCCAAAAAAGGCAAGCCCTATGGTGATAAACGTCACGAGGCTGGAAATTGCATCCGAGCGGTGGTGCAGGGCATTGGCGATAATAAGCTGGCTGCTAAATCTGTTGCCCACCCGCGCTGTATAGCGGTAAAGCCCCTCCTTGGTCAGAATGGTCACCACACACGCAATCAGGGCGAGAGGACCAGGTTTAAAGCTTGTGCCACTGTGCAGTACGAGATAGGCGTTGCGCAGGATAAGCAGGCCCGTGGCAAGCAGTAACAGTCCCACCACGGCAGAGGCGAGGGTCTCGATTTTCTGATGCCCAAAGGGGTGATCCGCATCACGGGGTTTCCTTGAGATGCGCAAACTCACCATCACGATAGCGGTCGAGATGATGTCGAAAAACGATTCCAGTGCATCCGCCACCAGCGCACGCGATGTCGACACTATGCCAGCAACTAATTTGAAAATCGTCAGTAAGACATTCAACCAGATGCCGACAAGTGTGACCCGCTCGCTCTGGCTATAATACCCGTCGGAGCTAATGGCGACTTCAGGCACGGCGCAATCCTGAAAATGTGAAAGTGAGTGGAGTTAAGAATAGAAACATTTTGGTAGTTTTTGGCATTTATTTTGCCCTGTCAACTGAAATAAATCAAGTGCAGACCAGAAGCAAGGGGCGACCTGCTGATCTCGATTGGTAGCACAATAATGTGCGGCTATCTACGGCTGGTTCAAGGCAGAACAGGAACTGCTTGACACGGAGGCCTAAGTAGCAAATATGCATGTAGAATTGCTAAAAGAATCATGTCAGCATTTTTCTGGCATATTTGGACTACCGGGGTTCTATAAATTGTAGCATGAGCATAGTGGATAAAATAGGGGAATGCTTCTTCCATTGCAAAGTGGCGCTTCGCTTGCGTCTTGACTGGTATCGCTTAAAGAAGCGGTGCAACCATGCCAGAGCCGTAAAAATACAATTTGGTTGTGGCAATCGGCCACGTAAAGGCTGGCTAAATACTGATCTCGTGCCAGAAAAAGGCAGCGGTGCGTACGCACTGGACGTGAAGAAAAGGATGCCGTTTAATGATGGCATTGCCACATTTATTTTTCTTGAACATCTCATAGAGCATTTGACCAAAAAGGAGGGCATTGCTTTTCTAGAGGAATGCTATCGGATACTAGAGCCGGGAGGCGTTATCCGTATTGCCTGGCCGGAACTAAGTAATATTGTCCATGCTTACCTTCTTTCTGACCCAAAAGCCTGGGATACCGGGAATCCCGAAAGTGAGACGCCGGGCGATAAAGTGAACGACTGCTTCTACCTATTCGGCCACAAATACATCTATGATTTCCATACCTTGAAGCTGACGATGGAGAGAATAGATTATGTAAATTTTCAACAGATGGAACGAGGGAAATCCAGCTATCCAGAACTGCAGAATATGGAGCAACGACCCGGCTCGATCGCCGTGATCGAGGCGCAGAAACCCCTGCGCTCGTGATATCTTTGTCGCTCCGAATTAACTTGCGTAAGCGTTTTCTCTATGCCGTCAGGCGGCTGAGCCTGCTAGGTGTTAAGAAGGGCTCGCATATGAAAGGACTCATAGTGGAAGTTGAACGATGGAGGGGCCAATGAGATTTAATGCCTTTTCGAGAGTGCGCCTCATTACCTACGTACTGTGCCTCGCCATTGTGGTGATTCACGTGGGAGTGATCGGGGACGTATACTACGATGACGCCTATATCTTTCTGGTATATGCAAAGAACCTGACTAGTGGCGAAGGACTTTGCTTTAACGAAGGCCAGCCCAGTTTCGGTATTAGCAATCCTCTCTGGCTCTTCCTCCTGGTTGGTGCCCATAAGCTCCTGCCTATATCACTGGTTCATGTTTGCTTACTACTAAATATCTTATTTCTTCTGGCCACAGCACTGGTGTGGGAAAGGATCGTGTTGTTGATCACGAAGAGGAAGGGGCTGGCGCTTGTTGTAGCGGCGCTGTATTTGCTGTTCCCTGGAGCTCACCGTACTGTTCTTTCTGGCATGGATACGCAGTTCCATACCTTTCTCGTCTCATTTCTCTTTTATATTGGCTTTCGTCACTCTTTCAATAAGCCAGTCCTCCTCGGAGTTCTCGGGGGACTCGTGGTGCTGAGCCGAGTTGACGCAATATTCTCATTTTTAGCACTCTTCGCGTTTCTTATGCTCAGGAGGAGCGACACATCCAGGCGTCCAACTAGTATCTTGCTGGTATTAGCCCTAAGCGCAGCGCTTGTACTCCCCTATCTGCTCTATCTCAAGTTTACTTTTGGTCTGTGGACACCGCCGACACGGATCGGCAAATTGATGGGTCTCTTTTCAATCCTCTATCCAGAATACGATTACGTCACCTGGAGCGGGATGGGTCTTGTGAGCCAGCTGGTGTTCGCCACCAAGAATTTTCTACACTGCTTTCTGAGCCTGAAATTCCAGCGGACTCATTCCCTGCTAGGCATGGCGGCGATTGCTTGTTTGCTTGTGTCCTGCGTGCGTAAAAGGCAAATTCCAACCCTCTTCCTGGTCATGTATGTATCCGTCGCAGTGACGTTCCTGCTCTACGCATTCAAATTCCCCATAATTCAATACCGATACTTCAATCCGCTGACCCCACTCAACCTGGCATTCATCATAACGACAGTGGCTCAAGTGTTGCCCAAAAGCCTGCTCGAGCTCCTGGCAAAAAGGAAAACAATTCTGGTAGGAATCAGCTTGCTGGCACTCGCTGCCTATGCGCCGGTTTATCACAAGACCATCAAGACATCACAGCGGTGGGATTTGATCGGGGGTGTGGAGCGTGATACCGGAAGGTGGCTGGCAAAGAATAGCGCGCCTACCGCAAAGGTCGCCGTGGAACCGATGGGTGCCATTAAATATTACAGTGGCAGAACGATTATTGACCTCGGAGGCCTGACCGATCCTACTCTTTGGAAATACCTCGGCCACGGGTTTAAGGATACTGCTTCTGTGTTGCGCTACCTGGAGCTCACCAAGCCGGACTATTTAGTGGATTGGATGGAGAAACCTGGCCCGGGACGAACTGTGAAAGCCTATCCACAGCGTTTTGAGTCCGTAGCCAACATTAAGCCACGCAACGCTCTACGAGGGAGCCCACCCCACACCGGAATGGAGGTTTACAAGTTCCTGAAAAAAGAGTAACCTACGATGTTCTCTGCATCTCGTAGCGCCGCCGGTAAATTACCGGCGTCAGCCGTCAAAAAATCTTACCTCTGCTTTGGCGACTACCTTTTATACCGTTTTGCATATTAAATGTCCGCACGCCCAAGGCGCATTTTCAACAATTCGCAGCAAACATCAATGGGGCAGACACACGGGTCTGCCCCTACGTCACGCACTAATTTAACCGCTGCTATATGGAATCGTCAGGTTTCGGGCAAAATTACTTCGTAGGGGCGACCCGCCGCGGCGGGTGTGTTCGCGCTTTCTCTTTTTTGATTTTCGGTCATTTATTTTTCAAAAAGGTATAAGCAGAAAATAGCCGCAACGAGCTCGCTTTGGGTTAGCCAGTGGAGTGCCACCAATATTGCTCGGATCATACAGGTTATAAGGCACGCAGTCAGGATCGGCGATGATAAGTTCTTTGACGCGAACCACGAGCTTCTTGCCCTTTACTGCGCAGGGGTAAAGAAAAAAGACGTAACAAATGCGCGGCGTCGCTCTCCTCATATCTCTGGTAGGGGGAGGCGATCCGGCCATGATCGTGAAAGAACAAGCGAGCAGTTACGCGTAAGCAGGGCAAGAATTTCCTCGACGATCCGGTGTTTTTCGTCGAACGGAACGTTAAAGAAGCGGCCTCCCTTTTGCTTTCCCACCACGTTGATCCCGCGAAGGTCCACCAGGTCAATGCCGTGAAATACGTACGTGATGGGAAGACGACGTCTGATGAGTGCCGCAACAATTCGCTCCACGTGCTTTATGCCAAGAGTAATGGCGACGCTGCCATGAAACGGCAGGCGCAAAAGGGGTGAGGTGGTAATCGGAATTTCCACGAGCGGACTGCGAATATCTTCGCGCCAGGGGCGATTAATATTGATACGGTATGGCTGCAAAGACGCCCGGCCATAAACAAGGCGGCCATACTGTGCCCGCTTTGCGATGAGACTGCCTGAAAGGTAGCGCGCGATCATGCGGAGCGCGGGTCCGAAAAACGTGGGGAGAAGCGAGGAGTCGTAGCGAAAGCCCAGATCAATCAGTTCGCGGAGCAAAGCGGGTGAGACATCATATCCTGGCGCGCGAAAGCCAACGGGTACGGTGCCAACTGCGCGCTGGATGGCTTCTTGCGACCGCTCAAGATCCGCGCGAATCTCAGTGCGCCCCAGGCGTGAGAACCCGATCTGATGGCTGTAGGAGTGGTTTGCGATCTCATGGCCGTGGTGCACGATGTCGCGCAACTGCTCCTGCTTTTCCGGCACGTCTGCATCACGGCCTGCGACAAAGAACGTGGCCTGGATCTGAAATCGCTCGAACAGTGCAAGGAAATTCGCTACTCCCTGTTCGTAAATTGGATCGTGAACAAGGAAGTCGTTGCCAGGCAGGCCATAGCATTCACGTATTGCCCAGAGCCCATCGAGGTCAACGTGCACACAGCCGGGTGGTTTTTCCTTCGGATTCATTCCCGATTTCGCATTAGGAAAGGCGAGGGGAACCCTTTAGAAAAAGGGTTACCCCTCGCGCTCCCCTCCTAAACCTTTATCTGCGGGCGATTTCACCCGCCTCAGGCGGATGAAATCGCCCATTGTCACTTGACATAAAAGGGAGCATTGAAACTACCTTTTGCCTTAAAGGCATGGGCGTTCTTTTTTCTTCCCTCAGAACGTGATGCGGAAATCGCGGAAGCCTTTTTCCTCTTTTGACCATTCAGTATCTACATCGTCAATATGCGCCATGCGAGGGCCGGCGCGCAACGCATCCAAAAAAGTGCTGAGCAGCTCGTCATTGCCATCCGCCTGTACCTCCACGGCGCCGCTGTAAAGATTGCGCACCGTGCCTTTCAGGCCGTACTGCCGCGCAAGATCATACACGAAGTAGCGAAAGCCGACACCCTGAACACGGCCTTTAACTATGGCTTTCAGGTAACTCATAATTTCTGCTCATCCCAACGGCACTGGAGTCATTGTGATTATGTACTGTCCCCATGCCATTAAAAATATGGCCTTTTTTCAAATGAGTCCGCATTTTAGTCAAGAAATGATCCCTACGCACAAGGCGCATTTTCAACCTCACCTCGCCTGAGGCGGGTAAACCTCGCTCCTCTCGCCTAGGCGAGAGGAAGCAAGCTTGGAGAATGACTGGAGATGGCGAATAGCAAAGAGCACTCTTTCAATTTACGCTATCTTCTTGAAGAAACCTTCAAGCATTAAAAGCAAAATGCAGTTGGGGAAGAAGTCATATTAGAGGCCTGCAAATACTCAACTTGCTCTTTGACACATGACTATTCTTGCTGACCTATCTGGCAAAGAGCCAAAAAATGACAGTTCAAACACCAGGTTGGCTGCAGTCTGCTTTCAAGGGAGCGATTGGTTTCGACGGCGGAGTCTGGTAAGCGTCAAAATTGGGTCACATGTGCTGGGAACAATAATAAAAATTGCCTTTTGCCTCCCAAAAATCACCCAAAGTTCGGGACTGTTACTTCAACTCAGATGAGAATGATGTGTTGTAACCTTTTGATTAAAGATTCCCACACTGCCACAGAAGCGTAGAGATTATCAAAACATGAATGGGACGAACGGCGATTGCACAGGCGATAATCTTTTGGTCAGTTTTGTCACCCTTGTTTATACTCTGTGTCTCGGTGCCTCGGTGGCTATACTTTGTCGTCGCGAAGGACGTGCCCGTACTGCCTGTGTTTCCGCTCAATTACACCTCACCTGCCCGCGCGCAAGATTGATCGCCTCGCGATACTCCACGGTCTTCTTTACGATATCCTCCTCAAACTTCTCGCCGGTAGAGGCATAAATGATTCCCCTGCTCACGTTGATAATTAACCCTTCACAGGAGGCATTCAACCCATTGGCCACGACCTTATTGAGATCGCCCTTCTGAGCTCCAATACCGGGTACGAGCATGGTGGCATCTTCAATAGCCTTGCGAATTTCTGCGACCTGATCCGGGTGGGTCGCGCCGACCACTGCGCCACAATTGTTGTATACGTTCCATTCTTTGATCTTGTGCGCGACCTTCAAATAGAGTTTATCGGGAATCTGAAAATCTTCCGCCCCTTTATTCGAAGTTAAGCAGAGGACAAAGACGGTTTTGTCGCGATATTCCAGAAAGGGCTGGATCGCATCCTCGCCCATGTAAGGATTCACGGTAGCGGCGTCAAAGTTCCACACCTCAAACAGGGCTTTGGCGTAGTGGCGCGCTGAGTTGCTAATGTCGCTGCGCTTGGCATCGCCAATGACCGGAATATCCTTGGGGATGTACTTGACCGTACGGCGCAGGGCATCAATGCCGGGAATGCCCAGACTTTCGTAAAAAGCAAGATTCAACTTGTAGGCGCAGACGAGATTCCGAGTTACGTCAATGATTGCACGGTTGAAGTAGACAATAGGATTCGACTCCATCAGAAACTTGCGTGGTACGTATTCGAGATCAGCATCCAGGCCGATGCACAGCAGGCTATTGTTACGTTCACTAGCCTCACGGAATTTCAGGGAAAAGTTCATCTAGCCCTCCACGACATTGATAATCTCTCTAACAGATGTATGATGATGTGCTTCCAGAAACATTTCAAGCTCTTTTATGATCTCCACAGGGGCAAGCGGATTAACAAAGTTCGCTGTGCCCACGGCGATGGCAGTGGCGCCGGCCATCAGAAATTCGATCGCATCCGTGCCTGTCATGATGCCGCCCATGCCGATGATCGGGATATTCGTAGAGCGGGCAACCTGCCATACCATGCGGAGAGCAATCGGCTTAATTGCAGGGCCAGAAAGCCCACCTGTGACATTGCCGAGGATGGGGCGGCGCGTCTCTATGTCAATAGCCGTAGCCAGAAATGTATTGACAAGCGAGACAGCAGTGGCGCCCGCCTCTTCTGCAGCGTGTGCCATACTTACAATATCGGCAACATTCGGCGTGAGTTTAACAATAATTGGAAGGGTAGAGGCCGCAACAACTTCTTGCGTGACTTCGCGGATCATGTCGGCTGATGTGCCAAAAGCGATACTGCCTTCCTTAACATTTGGGCACGATACGTTGACTTCGAGCGCTGCGAGCCCGGGGCAGTCAGACAGCGCCTCAGCCAGCTGCACATACTCATCCACGGTGTCACCAGCAATGTTGGCGATCAGCACGGTGTCAATTTCCTCAAGCCGGGGTACTACTTCGTCGAGAAAGCGAGCAAGCCCTACGTTTTGCAAGCCAATCGAGTTGATCAAACCTGCGGGAGTTTCAACGAGCCGCGGCGGTGGATTCCCCAGCCGCTCCTCGAGCGTCACGGATTTGAAGAAAATCGCACCCAGGATCGAGGGGTCATAAAATGCTTCATACTCCCGGCCATACCCAAATGTCCCTGAGGAAACCGTTACGGGATTCTTGAGCGTCAGCTCGCCGATCTGGACTTCAAGGTCTGCCACGTGGCATCTCCGTTTGTCCGTTTGTAGGCGTAGGCCTCGTGCCTGCCCTTGTGTCCTTCTTCGTGATCTTCGTGGTAATTTGTTTGAATTAACCTTCTACCACGAAGCGCACGAAGCGCACGAAGACAATGGTTTGGCATCACCTTTGATCGGATCTCTTAGAACACCAGAGTGCGCGAATCGAAAACAGGCCCATCGCAGCATACGCGCGCATAGCCGTCGTGCACTTTTACCACGCATCCCAGGCAAGCGCCAACACCGCAGCCAAGCTGGTTCTCGAGCGATACCTGGCACTCCAGGCCTGCTGCGTTTACTTTGTGCGTCAACACCTTAATCATCTCCATCGGGCCACATGCATAAATAGCGCACCCTGGCTGCATATATTCTTCAACAAAGTCTGTGACCATACCTTGTTGGCCTGCAGAGCCATCATCGGTAAAGATCTGAATCTGAACACCAGAGGCTACGAGCTCATCAACAAGGTAGAGGCGTGCTTTGGTACGCACGCCGTAAAGTAAAAGCGTGGGATACGGCTTGGTGCGTAGCTGCTGCATGAGAAAAAAAAGAGGGGCCACGCCCATGCCGCCGGCAATGACCAGATTCATCTTTCCCGCCTTGATCTGGAACGGCTGGCCAAGAGGCCCGACGCAATCCACCTCAGCACCCGGTTGCTTTCGGGAAAGAATTTCCGTTCCTTGACCTTTAACTTCAAACAGAATACGAAACTGCTCGTGGCCATCGCTTGAGAGTACACTGAATGGACGGCGAAGGAGCGGCGCCACGCTGCTGGAAACGCGGATGTTCACGAATTGCCCGGGTTGTGCAGTGCAGGAAATTTCCGGCGCATGATAGGTGTGTACGAAAACGTCGGAGGCGAGAGCCCGGGCGTCAATCAGCTTTGCAAGAAGTTTGTGCATTGCGCGCGTGCAGATCCTCGCAGTGAGGCGGTCGCCAGCGTGGTAGCACAGGCATCCCTACCTGTGCAGTGGCGCTTATCGCAGTAGTAGCACGGGCATCCCTGCCTGTGCAGTAGCTCTTATCGCAGTGGTAGCACAGGCATCCCTGCCTGTGCAGCAGCTCTTCGAAGCGGAAAACAGGCTGGAAGCCTGTTCTACCATTTAAGTTTTTAGACGAGCATCTTGCCCTGAAGGTAGATCAGCCTGCCGCCAACAATGGTGCCATGGACTGCGCCCTTCACTCGTTTTCCGATGAACGGAGAGTTGGCGCTTTTAGAGAAAAATCGCTTTGCCGAGATCATCCCCTGTTTCTTTGGATTGATCAGAGTCACGTCGGCCACGGCGCCAACTGAGAGTGTACCGCGATCGAGTTTCAGAATTTTTGCCGGGCTTATGGTCATCTTCTCGATCATAAGAGAAAATGGGATGATGCCAGGATTGACGAGATCCGTTAGGAGCACAGGCACGGCGGTTTCGAGACCAATAAGGCCGAAGGGTGCCTCGGTGTAGACCTTATCCTTCTCAATATTTGTATGTGGTGCATGGTCAGTGGCGATGACGTCAATCGTGCCGGTGAGCAGTGCATTGATCAGGCTCTGGCGATCCATTTCAGAACAGAGTGGGGGCTTTACCTTGGTGTTGGTATTAAAACTCGACAGGCGGACGGTCTCATCCGTAAGCGTCAGGTGATGAGGTGTAACTTCAGCTGTGATGCGAATGTCTTGGTGCTTGGCAAGCTGGATGAGCTCAATGGAAGGCCTGGTACTGACATGACAGATGTGGACGCGTCCGCCGGTGAATTCGGCGAGCTCAATGTCGCGCGCTACAAGGGTGCTTTCAGCTGATGAGGGAATACCTTTCAGACCCAAGATGGTGGAGGTATAACCTTCGTTAATCATGCCGCCTTCGGAGAGATTCAAATCTTCGCAATGGTCGAGAATCGGGACGTCGAACATGGCGGTGTATTCCAGAGCGCGGCGCATGATCTCGGAGTTCATGACAGGGCGGCCATCGTCGCTGAATGCAATGGCACCATGTGTGATGAGGTCTCCGAATTCATTAATCTCCTCGCCCTGGCGGTTTTTCGTAATTGCTGCGATAGGATAGACGTTAACCACGCCATTGGTCTGGGCGCACGTGACGATATACTTGATGCCTGTCTGGCTATCAATGACCGGCGTAGTATTGGGCATGACGCATACACTGGTGAATCCTCCAGCAGCGGCTGCGCGTGTGCCCGAAGTAATGGTTTCTTCATCCTCACGACCAGGCTCGCGCAAATGCGCGTGCATATCAACCAGCCCAGGAACTACGTAAAGCCCCCTGGCATCGAGTGTCTCATCGGCTTTCCTGCGAACCCGCTTACCGACCTCTTTAATTATGCCGTTGCGGATATAGACATCCAGCAGCTCGTCGCGGCCATTGGCCGGGTCAACAACGTGTCCGTTCTTTATCAATAGACTCTTCATAACGTTACCACCTTTTCATTCTTCAATTAAAGATTGCCACAGAGTCACTGAGACACCGAGAGAGTCAAAGAATAAATCTCTTTATCCCATCCTTCAGGAATCGGGAGTTGAAGTTGATTAACAAGCCTATCTTTTTGCCCGTTATTTTCAAATACGTCAAAATCTGCGCCACGAAGACGGGATCTAGCCGCTCGACACTCTTAATCTCCAAAAGCACAGCATCTTCTACTATCAGGTCAATACGGTATTCTCCGATTGTTCTTTCTTTATAGACAGCTGGGACGGCGACCTGGCGTTGGTATTTTAGGCCTACGAGTTCCAGTTCGATTTCCAAAGCTGCCTCGTACGTCGCCTCCAAAAGGCTTGGCCCGAGATGACGGTGAACCTCTCAATCGCACAGCCGATAATTCTTTCAGTGAGTTCATCAATGGCATTCATACTCTGTGCCTCGGTGCCTCGGTGGCGTTATTTTAAGCAGTCATTGCCTCCAATCAACGGAAGTCAGCCATGACCGAAGTCAGTCGCTCAGAACATGAGTTATGAGCTTGCGGCTCCGCTCAGCAGGTAGAGAACTGCCATGCGAACCGCTACGCCATTGGTAACCTGTTCGTTGATGACCGAACGTTTGCCATCAGCAACTTCCTGCGAGATTTCCACGCCACGGTTTATTGGGCCGGGATGCATAATCAGTACGTCGCGCTTGGCTACTTGCAAACGCTCTTCAGTTACTCCGTAGAGGAGCTTATATTCCCGGATGGAGGGAAAGAGGTTTTTATGCTGGCGTTCGAGCTGGATGCGCAAGAGATTAATGACGTCGGCATTCTTGATACCCTCGTTCAAATTGTGGCATATGCGAACGCCCAGGTCGCCAAAGCGTTCGGGAACGAGGGTGCGCGGGCCAACGAGCGTGATCTTGGCGCCCAGCTTCAGCAGTGCCCAGATGTTAGAGCGGGCCACACGGCTGTGCAGAATGTCGCCCACGATGGCAACCTTCAGACCCTTGAAGCGCCGCTTCTTCTCCTTGATAGTGAACATATCGAGCAGGCCCTGCGTGGGATGTTCGTGTGTGCCATCACCGGCATTGACCACTGATGCATGAATGCGCTGGCTGAGCATGTGCGGAGCACCCGGGCAAGGGTGGCGCATGACGATGAAATCCGCACCCATGGATTCAATCGTACGCGCGGTATCAATGAGCGACTCCCCTTTCTGGACGCTGCTGGTGTCTACAGAGAAATTAATGACGTCGGCGCTGAGGCGTTTAGCCGCCAGCTCAAACGAGGTACGGGTGCGCGTACTCGCCTCGTAAAAGAGATTCACCACGGTTTTCCCGCGCAGGGTGGGTACTTTCTTGACCGTGCGTGTAAAAACCTCTTTAAATCCAACGGCATTCTCGAGGATCAACTCGATCTCTTCCTTGCTCAGCTCCTCGAGGCCCAGCAGATGTTTGTGTCGAAATTTCATTGGCTCTATCCTTCAAGGCATGAATGCAAGCTCACGCAAAGGCGCAAAGACGCTAAGAAAAGCACCCCCAAAGTTGCCGACTTCATGGCACCCTCCCGGCGACCTTGCGTGGCTGCGCAAGCGCAATAACAATAGGTCTTAAGTTCTTATCTGCGCTTATCTGCGTTCATCTGTGGTTTAAGATAAATTATTTGAGTTACTACTGTAACCGCAGATGCACACATATTTGGTAGGGGCAGGTTTCAAACCTGCCCTCATTTCATTCGTTCCATAATCTCTTACCAAGAGCCCCAACGCTTATCTCAAGCGCATGATCAGCGCTTTTTCCACTCAACCATAATGACCCGCTCTTCGCCATCGAGCTCTTGCAAGTGGAGCTGGACGAGCTGGTTTGGTGAGGCTTGAAGGGTTGTGCCAACAAAGTCGGGCTGGATAGGATACTCGCGCAGCCCGCGGTCAATCAATACGGCCAATTTGATACAGGCTGGGCGGCCAAAATCAACGATCTGATCCAGCGCAGCACGTACCGTACGGCCCGTGAAGAGCACGTCATCAACCAGAATAACTGTGGTGCCGGTGACGTCAAAGGGAAGTGTGGTTTCCTTAACCACGGGCTGGCTGCCGAGCGCGGAAAGATCATCACGATAGAGAGTAATATCGAGAATGCCGAGCGGGATGCTGCGATTCAGGCGTTTCTTGAGCAGGCTCTGGAGCCGTTGGGCCAGAATCGCACCGCGCGTGCGAATACCGATCAGAACCAGACGCTTCTTGCCTTTTACCTCTCGGGCAATCTGATCAGCCAGCTTTCTTAGCATGATGGCAATCTTCGGCTTATCGAGTATCTGCTTTAATCTGGTCATGGTTCACCTAACCTTCTAAGGGCCTTGTGGCCTATGTCGGTGCGGTAATGCATCTGATCGAAGTGGATGTTACGCAGGAGCTCATAGTTGCGGTCAATGGCTTCGCGGAGCGTTGCTCCCAGTGTAGTGAGGCCAAGAACACGGCCTCCATTTGTCACAATCTTGTCCTCTTCAACCTTGGTACCGGCGTGGAAGACAAATGCCCGGCCTTCCTGCGGAATCTGCTCCAGCCCGTGAATGGGCTTGCCCTTTTCATAGGGTCCAGGGTAGCCGCCTGAAGCTGCGATTACGCAAACAGCGCTCTCTGGGTGCCACTCGAGCGCCACTTCGTAGAGCCTCTCTTCTACAGTGGCGACCAGCACTTCCACCAGATTGCTTTGAAGGCGTGGCAGTATGACCTGGGTTTCAGGGTCCCCGAAGCGGCAATTGAACTCCAACACCTTCGGCCCGTCCTCGGTAATGATCACCCCTGCGTACAGAACACCTCTATATTCAATGCCACGCTTGCGGAGCTCGCGCACCGCTGGTATGAGGACACTCTGAATGATTTGAGAATTGAGCTGGCGTGTTGTAATGAGCGGCGTGGGCGAATACGCGCCCATGCCACCCGTATTCGGGCCTTTGTCACCATCGTAGATGGGCTTGTGATCCTGAGATGGTACCATCGGCACAACGGTAGTGCCGTCTGTGAACGCAAGAAGAGAGACCTCTTCGCCGCTCAGGAACTCCTCAATGAGGATTTTCCTGCTCGCCTCGCCAAAGACCAGACGTTCGAGATTCGCCTCCACCTGGGCTTTGGCCTCCTCAAAGCTCTGGACAATTGTCACACCCTTTCCAGCGGCCAGGCCATCGGCCTTAATTACATAAGGCGGCTGGAGAGACTTAAGATAAGAGATTGCTTCGTTTGAGGAGGTAAAAATCTCCGCCCAACCCGTTGGGATACCGGCCTCCAGCATGAGCTCCTTGGCAAAGACTTTGCTCGACTCGATCTGCGCAGCCTGCTGGGAAGGGCCAAAGATCGGCAGACGTTCGCCGTCAAAGATGTCAACAATCCCTTCTGCCAGTGGATTTTCAGGCCCCACGACTGTCAGATCAATTGCTTCCTTTTTGGCAAAATTGACGAGTGCAAAGAAGTCTGGCCCGACAGGTGGTGGGACGATCTCAGCCAGCTGGGCAATACCCGCATTGCCTCCGGCACAGTAGATCTTCTCAACGTCTGGACTCTGAGCGATCTTCCAGACAAGGCAATGTTCTCGTCCGCCGCTGCCAATCACCAAAACGTTCATTTCATAATCCCTTTAAGAGCACGCGACCGCGACCACGCACAATCCGGCCAATGCAGAACGCCTGAAAGCCTCGACGCCGGCATGCCTGAGCGAGCCGTGCCGCATGCACCGACCGAACAACAAGTATCATTCCGATGCCCATATTGAACGTTCGAAACATCTCGCGCGGCTCAACAGGGCCAAGCCGTTGAATCAAGGAAAAGATTGGGAGAACCTTCCAGGAGTCGACATTCACAACTGCATCTAACGCGCGCGGAACAATGCGCGCCAGATTACCTGGGATACCCCCACCGGTAATGTGTGCCATCCCCTGTATCTGAAAACGCTCAAGGAGCGCGAGAATCAGTCTGACGTAGATGCGCGTGGGGCGCAGCAGATAGCTGCCGAGCGACTCGCCAAGCTCAGGCACCCGCCTGCGCAGCGACAGCCGACGCTTCTCAAGCAGCACCTTCCGCACCAGCGAGTAACCATTACTGTGCAAGCCATTCGACGCAATGCCCACCAGGAGGTCGCCCTGCCGAATGTCACGGCCATCAATGAACCGGTGCTTCTCGACAATGCCCACGCCAAACCCCGCCAGGTCGTAGTGCGACTGCTGATAAAGCCCCGGAAGTTCCGCAGTCTCGCCACCCAACAGCTGGCAGCCCGCCTCGCGGCATCCTGTAATGATACCCTCGATTACCTGCTTGGCCTGGGCGAACGTGAGGCGGCCAGTGGCGTAGTAGTCGAGGAAAAAGAGCGGCTTAGCACCGCAGACAACGAGATCGTTCACGACCATCGCCACGCAATCAATACCCACGGTGCGATGGATCTTCAATCTGGCAGCAAGAAGGAGCTTTGTTCCAACACCGTCGGTTGCTGCAGCGAGGAGCGGCTGTTTGTAGCGCGACAGTGCGAGAGGAAAGCAACCGCTGAATCCTCCAATCGCGGAAACTTTGCGACGAATGAACGCAACCACACGGTCTGCGCTGCGAATATCAACGCCTGCGGCCTTGTATGTAACGGCCTTCTTCGCCATTATCGGTTCGTTGGTTTAAAGATTCGTCGCTTTGCCAGACTGTAGGGGTTCATCCGCCGCGGCGGATGAACCTCTACATTAACATATTGACTTAACGCCTCATCCTGAACGGGAAGCATCTGCTGCGCGACCAGGCGCCAAGAGGCTAACGTTTGTTCATCCGAGGAGAGACTTCCAGGCTCTCCTTCCGGCAGTTTGCGGGCTTCCCCCCAGGATATACGCCCTCAAAGCAGGCAAAACAGTAGGACATGGTGCGCGGCACAACACGTTTCAAGCCCTCAATGCTCATGTAGCCGAGCGAATCTGCACCGATATAGTTCCGGATTGCCTCAACGCTATTGGCATTGGCAATGAGTTCGGCCTCGCGTGGCGTATCAATGCCATAGTAACAGGGATTGAGCCATGGCGGAGCGCTGACTCGAAAGTGGACTTCGCGGGCCCCTGCTGCGCGGATCATCTTTACGATTTTCCCACTCGTTGTGCCACGAACAATCGAGTCGTCCACCAGGACAACACGCTTATCAGACAACACGCTGCGAACTGGATTGTACTTTATGCGAGCACCAAAGTCGCGGATTGCCTGGTCTGGCTCAATGAACGTACGGCCAACGTAGTGACTCCTGATCAGACCGAAGTCAGATGGAATCCCGGAGCGCTTGGAATAACCCAGGGCTGCAGGATTCGAAGAGTCGGGAACCGCGACGACCACGTCGGCATCAGCCGGCTGCTCATCTGCCAGCTGCTCGCCGAGCCGATGGCGGAAGTCATACACATTCTGGCCGCCAATCAGGCTGTCGGGCCGCGAGTAATAGATATATTCAAAAACGCAGAACGATGGCGGAACTTCGGCAAAGGGTTTCTCGCTTGTTATCCCTGTAGTGCCAAGCGTCAGAATTTCTCCAGGCTGAATCTCGCGCACGTATTCCGCATCAATGATGTCGAGTGCACAGGATTCTGAGGCCACCACGTGGGCACCATCCAATCTGCCCAGGCACAGTGGCCGGAACCCGCGCGGATCGCGCAAGGCTAGGACCATGTCTTCGTAGATCATAAGAAGGGAATAGGCGCCTTTGAGCCGTACCAGTGAGCCGATGAGCGACTCGTGGAAATCCATGCTGGTGGCCTGGGCGATGAGGTGGACCAGGATTTCGCTATCCGTAGTAGTCTGGAAAATTGCGCCGCGGTTCTCAAGCTCCCGCTTCAGCGCTTCGGCATTGGTGATGTTGCCGTTGTGGGCCATGGCCAGGCTGCCGCCTTTATAGTTAACCACAATCGGCTGCGTATTTTCCGCAGTAGTGGAGCCGGTAGTGGAATAGCGCACATGCCCGATGGCAGAATTGCCTTTGAGCGTGGCGAGGTTTTCCTTGTTAAACACATCCGCAACCAGGCCCAGCCGCTTATGGCAACACTGCCGCTCACCATCGGATGAGACAATCCCGGCGCTTTCCTGCCCGCGATGCTGCAAAGCATAGAGGCCAAGATAGACTAGCGTTGCGGCTTCCGGGTGATTAAACACCCCCATAAGGCCGCACGTTTCTCGTGGTAATTCCTGATTCAACTCCTTTTCACCTCCTGGGCAAATTCAAAAACTGTTTATTGTATCGCGGGTCTTGTAGGGGCAGTTACGCCTGAGGCGCACAAGTCGCGAACTGCCCCTACACTCTTTAAAAAGCATCCCTGATGTGCCTCAAGGCACAGTATGATACGCCTCCTGCAGTCTTGCAATCGGGAGGACAATGGTGCGGTTAATGGTTAGCCGCTCGCCGCTGACCGTGCCGATCTTTCTTGCCGTTACGTTATGCGCCTTAGCTAATTGCATGAGGGAATCGAGCACCGACGCAGCGCAGCTCATGAGAATGCGCGATTGCGCCTCGCCAAATAGCGCGATGTCCAGCCGTGGCTGCGCATTCATAGTGATTCCCGCACCCAGCTGGCGCTCAGAGCGAATGCACGCCTCCGCCAACGCAACAGCCAGCCCGCCTTCTGAAAGATCGTGTGCCGACTTCACCCATCCCGCGCGAATTGCCTTACGACATACTGCCTGAACCTCACGCTCCGTCTCAAGGTGCATTTCCGGGCATGGGCCGACGACCACCTTCATTCGCTGATACAAATACTGACTGCCGCCCAGATGCGTAACCTCTGGGCCGAGAAGCACAATGCAATCGCCTTCATCCTGAAAACCGCTCGGAGTAATCCACTGCGGATCGTCAATCACCCCCAGCATTCCGATCACTGGTGTGGGGAAGACCGCCTCGCCCTGATTCTCGTTATAGAAGCTCACATTTCCACCGGTAACCGGTGTGTTCAAGGCGCGACACGCATCGCCAATTCCGCGAATACATTCGGCGAATTGATGAAAGATGTCCGGCTTCTCGGGATTCCCAAAGTTCAGACAGTTTGTGATGGCTATAGGTTCAGCGCCTGTGCACACGACGTTGCGCGCAGCCTCAGCCACTGTTATCATTCCCCCAATGTATGGACTCAGGTAGCAGTACATTCCGTTGCCATCGCAGCTGAGCGCGATGTGCTTGTTGGTTCCTTTAATGCGGAGTACTGCGGCTGAGTGGCCGGGTGGAACTACCGTATTGGTTTGCACCATATGATCGTATTGTTCATAAACCCAGCGCTTGCTGGCGATTGTTGGAAATGCAAGGAGCTCGAGTAGCGCTAGATTATAGTCTGCCGGCGGCTCGACTGCTGCTGGATCAAACCTAGCCAGCCGATTGAGGTACTCAGGCGTCCTGGCTTCGCGGCGACAGACAGGTGAGTCGTCGGAGATTTTAGCAGCGGGAATTTCCGCAACCACACGGCCACCATGCTTGACGCGCATCAGGCAATCGTCGGTCACCGTGCCGAGGATGCAGCACTCCAGGTCCCACTTCGTCAGAAGCTCGCGCACCTGGTCAATTCTGTCGCGGGGACAAATCGCAAGCATTCGCTCCTGCGACTCTGAAAGCATTAGCTCGTAGGGAGTCATGTTTTCAGCGCGCTGCGGCACCCGATCGAGGTCAATTTCAATGCCTTTTCCACCGCGCCCTGCCATCTCACACGTTGAACAGGTGAGGCCTGCAGCGCCCATATCCTGAATTCCTTCAACCACACGCGCACGGATCAGGTCAAGCGTGGCCTCCAGAATACGTTTACCCATGAACGGATCGCCTACCTGCACCGCAGAGCGCCGCTCTTGCGAGTCTTCGCTCAGTTCTTCTGAAGCGAATGTTGCACCGTGAATGCCATCACGCCCCGTGGCATTGCCGTAGTAAACCACGTAACTACCGGTTGTTCGAGCACGTGCCAGCGTCAGGTCTTTCTTGTCCATCAACCCAACGCACATTACGTCCACCAGCGGATTCCCATTGTAGCTATCTGAGAAGTAGATGTCACCGGCAACGGTCGGTACGCCCACGCAGTTGCCATAGTCTGCAATGCCGGAGATCACGCCGTTCACAATGTAGCGATTCCACGCTATGGAGGGATCGCCGAAACGCAGAGGATTGAGCATGGCAATGGGCCTGGCGCCCATGGTGAAGATATCGCGCAGGATACCGCCAACGCCTGTTGCCGCGCCCTGATAGGGTTCCACGGCAGACGGGTGGTTGTGCGACTCCATTTTAAAAACCACAGCAAGGCCATCGCCGATGTCAACCACGCCGGCGTTTTCTCCCGGCCCCTGGAGAATACGCTGGCCCGCGGTTGGAAACGTCTTCAGCAGGAGCTTTGAGCTCTTGTAACAACAGTGCTCACTCCACATCACCGAAAAAATGCCAAGCTCGGTAAAGCTCGGCTCGCGGCCCAGGATCTCTTTGATATGGCTGTAATCCTCCTCGCTCAGCCCGTGGTCGCTAACGAGCTCCATGGTGATTGGTGGATCCGACACTGGAGTACGTTTTGCCATTTCGATTTTTTTCCGCCTGTGTGCCTCAGCTCAGATACTGAATAATAGACTCGAAAATCAATCTCCCGTCAGTGCTGCCCAGTTGGGCCTCGGAGCAGCGCTCAGGATGCGGCATCATACCAAGAATATTTCGCTCGCGATTCACAATGCCAGCGATATTGCCTATTGACCCATTCGGATTGGCCTCACGCGTCACTGCGCCCTCTGGGGTACAATAGCGAAATAGAATTTGCTGGTGCTCCTCGAGCTCAGCAGGGCCATGGGCGTCAATCACATAATTACCCTGGCCGTGGGCAATAGGAATCCGCAGCACGGATTTTGAAAAATTGCTAAACGGCGTGTGATTCTGCTCAACCTTTATATTGACGTACTTGCAGACGAATTGCAGGGAGACGTTGCGAATCATTGCGCCTGGAAGAAGCCCGGCCTCGAGCAGAATCTGAAACCCATTACAGATGCCGAGAATCAGGCGGCCTTTGCGTGCCAGCTCGGCCACCGACCGCATAATGGGTGAGAAGCGGGCAATCGCACCCGTGCGGAGATAATCCCCGTAGGAAAATCCCCCCGGCAGGATGATGCAATCGTAATCGCCCCTGGCTTGCTCTCCGTGCCAGAGATAATCAACAGAAACTTTCATCACCTCTTTCAGCGCATAAAAACAGTCAGTATCGCAATTAGAGCCGGGGAAAACGACGACACCAAATTTCATCGCTTGCCATCCTCGAGCTGATAGCTATAGTTCTCAATCACCGGGTTGCTGAGCAGCTGCTTGCACATCTTTTCAATATCTGCCTCTACCGCCTCCCGATCTGAGGAGTCAAAATCAACCAGGAAATACTTACCGATGCTGACGCGGCTGACGGTTTTGTAGTCGAGCGACTCAAGGGCATTTTTCACTGCAAGCCCTTGCGGGTCCATCACATCAGGTTTGAGGGTCACGTAGACTTTGGCGTGGATCATGAGGAAGCGTCCTTTGCGGCCCGGCTCATGCTATGCAGCCGGCAAGTGTCATTCAAGCTTGAACTCCCTTTCGGTAATCATCTTATATGCCTGGCGATAGCGCTCTGACGTATTATCGATCACCTTGCGTGGCAGAGGTGGCGGCGGAGGGCTCTTATCCCAGCCGAGCTGCTCCAGATAGTCGCGTACGTATTGCTTGTCAAGACTGATCGAGTCAGTTCCGGGCCGGTACGAGTCGCGAATCCAGAATCGCGACGAATCGGGGGTCAGGCATTCATCAATCAAGATGATTTCATCATCTCGGATGCCAAATTCGAACTTGGTATCCGAAAGCACAAGGCCTCTGGACAAGACAAACTCATGGCCGTGCGAGTAGAGCATAAGACTCTTTGATCGGACGAAGCGTGCCACTTTATCGCCTACCAGCCTCTTTGTCCTTTCGAACGAGATATTCATATCGTGTCCAGAGGAGGCCTTTGTGGCAGGAGTAAAAATCGGCTCCGGTAATTTTTGCTTCTGCTCCAGGCCAGGGGGGAGTTCGATGCCACAGACGGAGCCCGTCTGCTGATAGTCTTTCCACGCCGAGCCGTCCAGATAGCCGCGCACTACACATTCCACTTTCAGCGGTTCTGCCTTGCGCACAAGCATGGAGCGATGGGCAAGCCGGGCTTTATGGCGCTTCGCCTCTGAAGGGTACTTCTCGACGTCACAGGTGACGAAGTGGGTGCGGACAATGTCACGTATTTTCATAAACCAGAATCGCGACAGCTGGGTTAACACTGCCCCTTTATACGGAATAGGCTCGGCAAACACGACATCAAAGGCACTGATACGATCTGTGGCAACAATGAGCAGGTACTCGCCCAGATCATAAATATCCCGCACCTTGCCGCGCGCCAGCAGCCGCAGGTCTTTTAGGTCTGTACGGTATAGGGTCTTCATATTAGCGCGAACCACTTTAATCGAATCGTCGGTTAATGCCCCGATCCGTTAATTTATTATAACTCATCTCAATAAAAATATTTGCGCCATTGCGCGTAATGTTCCGAGCGTATCTGAAGCGCTCCGAAGACGGATTTCCACGTAGTGCCAGGGGCGCGAAGCCAGATACACCCTGCTATCGGAAGTTCCGCAACCCATAGATATTAATTACCTCCCAAAGAGTTTAAAAACGTATCCAGCTCAGACTCAAAATCTTTCCATAACTCCGCCAAATTCTCCGCAAGCGGCATTAATTTTTTCTTGTCTAACGTTATTCCATATCCATGGATGAAGAAATGGCGAAACGCTCGATATTCATCCAATTTCCTTGAAAGCTCAGGCGAAATTATTTGATTGTCAAGTGATAGGTCTAATAAATCCTTGTGCCAAGATTCTGAGAGAGGAAGGCATGTTCCCTTATACTTCAGTATCCTTTTAAGCATATTCTCCATCCCGTTATATGTGTTTTGGAGAAAAGTAGCGATAGCAGCTAACTCAACGATAGTCTTTTTTTTACGCTCCAGCGTTTCCTTTAATGCCTGCAGGGTATCCAGGATATGTTCCTTCTCGGCTTGAACCTCTCGAAGTAATTCATCCATATATCTTAATCCCTTTTTCTTCAATTATTTGGTTAAATAAAGATTTTCGGGATAAATCCACAAGATCCACAGGTTTACTTAAATATCTCAGCAATTCACCATAAAATTTAAAAAAGACCTCTGGCTTTATTCCCTTAACTGCTAAATCAATATCGTTATGTCCGCTATTCCTATCTAATGATGAGCCAAAGAGGTACACAGTAGACACGTTGTATTTTTTTGCACACCGGGTAATAGTCTCTTTGTCTCTTCCACTTATCATGCTCATTCACCATGTAATATTATACTTCATTGTTACATTTATTTCCACTGTGCCGAATTTCCGATAACGTTTCCAGCACAAAAGAAGTTTTTGCGAAGCAAAAATTTGGGTGAGTACCGTAAGGCACACACCTTTTATGCTGTGTTATGTGCCGTTGATCAATCTTTAAAGTATTCTTTTAACTTCTTGATTTCTTCTCGCTCTTCTTGCTTGAATACTTCAAAAAGATATCCGCCCGATGGATAAGTATTATTCCATTTTTTTAGACCTATAACTGCCCAATAGCGAACGCGTTGGGAATTATCGTCTAACGATTTGAGAAGGAATGGAATAATTTTGGGGTCATTAAGTGAGCCTAAAACCGCACAGGCATGTGCCCGTCTCCATTCGTTATCACTAGATAAATGTTCTCCCAACCATTCAACTTGATCTTTACTTTTATTTTTACTCCACCAATCATGCCAAAAACTATTCCTTAATGTAATAAAATCTGCTTCAGTTTTAGGCTCGATCTTACTCTCAGCCCATGACCAATGATGATAACCGGATACATACTCTAGAATTTCATAGATTTGTTCATTTCTATCTTTGTATAAAGTATCATTTTTTAAGTTACTTATAAGAAATCCTGCCCGTTCTGGTTCCCTTTCAGTCATTTCCTTTAATCTTTCAGAAGTATCCCAGCGGAAAAAACGGGTAGGCTGAACTGTAAGCAATTCTATAAGCATTGGTAAAATACCATCTTCGTATTCAATCGGAAAATTTTTAATGGTTGCTGATGTTGAGTATCTTCCTTCATGGTGTTTTAATATGTCTTTTAAAAAATTAATTGAAGCATCAGTGGGTATTTGGGATAAACAAACCACTATAGGCCATCTTTTTTCGTCTTTAATAGCATTATATTTATCAATTAAATGCTTAACTGCAGGTTCACCATATTTTACTATTCTCTCTATCCATAATTGAATATTTGCTTTAGTTCCAAAAAGAGACACCATTTTATCGATATCTGATATTGTGTCTGCATCTGTAAAACTAAAAGAGGATGATGCAGAAAAAAATATTACAATAAATGTGATAAAAACTATCTTAAAATAGTTCATTGATTCTCCTCTTTTAAGCCAAGTCCCAAATTTTCTGTAAAATTCAGTAAACCCCTGTTGTAGTAGATGTAGGCTTTGACAGTTTTATAGCTATATTTTCGTGAGACAAGTTCTCTACTTACGGCCTTTTCCAAAATAGTCATGCTGAACGGAGTGAAGCATCTCTTGACGGCGACATTCTTCGCCCCGCAGATTCTTCGCTTCGCTCAGAATGACATTGTGGAAGACAGGCTTTTCCGGATAGGCTGTTAAGTCCACAAAATTGGTTTCCTTGCCCATTGGAGCCTGGATGCTTTTTTGAGATTACTTCTTGTAAACCATGGCCTTTCCAGCATTGTTGCTGTTGCCACAGGCAAGGATGCCTGTGCTACCGTATTATTCCCATTCTATTGTGCTTGGAGGCTTGGAACTCACGTCGTACACTACGCGATTGATTCCCTTTACTTCGTTGATGATTCGATTGGAAATTCGCTCCAGCACACGATATGGTAAGCGCACCCAATCTGCTGTCATGCCGTCCACACTCTCTACAGCCCGCAATGCCAATGCGTGGTCATAGGTGCGCTCATCGCCCATGACGCCGACAGAGCGAATTGGCAGGAGCACGGCGAATGATTGCCAGATGCGCTTATACAGTCCAGCACGCTTCATTTCTTCAACCACGATGACATCGGCCCGGCGTAGCAGAGCAAGGCGCTCGGGAGTCACGGCACCGATGATGCGAATAGCCAACCCTGGGCCGGGGAAAGGCTGACGCAAGAGAATCTCACCAGGAATCCCCAGCTCCTTGCCCACCTTGCGGACTTCGTCCTTAAAGAGCTCCCGCAGCGGCTCAACCACGCGATTCTCACGGATGAGTTGCAAGACCTCGCGTACGCGATTATGGTGCGTCTTTATCTTGGCTGAAGGGCCGCGTGTTGGGACAGTCTCAATGACGTCGGGATATAGCGTGCCCTGAGCCAGGAGATCATCTGGGCCGAGTTCACGGAGAAAGACATTAATGAACTCGCGGCCAATGATGCGGCGTTTTTTCTCCGGATGCACAACCCTGCGTAATTTGTCGAGAAACTGCTGGCGCGCGTCAATCGCCTTGACGCGAATCTTCAGACGCTTAAACCGCTTGGTCACAGTCTCGGCTTCGTTCTCCCGTAGCAGTCCGTTATCCACGAAAATGGCGCGCAGCTTACTGCCTATCGCCCGATGCAGCAACATGGCCAGTACCGTAGAGTCCACACCGCCGCTTACCGCACACAGCACGCGCCGCTTGCCAATCTGCTCGCGCAGCTCCTCCACCGTGCGGTCTACGAATGCCTCCATGTTCCACGTCGGCCTTGCGCGGCAAATCGTACGCACAAAGTTACGCAGAATCCGCTCGCCATGCTCGGTGTGATGCACCTCTGGATGAAATTGCATACCATAGACGGGGGCGCGCTTGTGCCTTACGACAGCGTACGGACAATTGGCCGACGATGCCAGCGTTACATAGTCTTTCGGTAGCGCGGTGACCCGATCTTGATGACTCATCCAGGCCACTGTACGTTTGGGCAGACCACGAAATAGAGGATCTTCGCGACGAATGGTGATCTCAGTCATGCCGTATTCACGCTCGTTTGAGTGGCGCACTTCGCCACCTTGCAGGGCAGCCATAAGCTGCATGCCGTAGCAGATACCCAGAACCGGAATGCCCTGGGTGAAGACACGGGAGTCAACTGTTGGCGCGTTCTCGAGATATACGTTCGCCGGGCCGCCAGAGAGAATTATACCCTCGGGTTTGAGCGAGAGGACTTTGGACAGGGATACGGAACAGGGAAATATCTGCGCATACGTGGAAAGCGCTCTGATTTTCCGCGCAATGAGCTGACTGTATTGCGATCCGAAGTCGAGAATAGCTAGCATGTGTTAGTCCGTTGGTCCGTTAGTCCGTTGATCCGTTAGTCCGTTGATCCGTTAGTCGGTTTGATAATTTTCTTTATTTCCAGACGTTTACGGCCTGTCTATTTAGGCAAACAAGTTTCAGCAGACCGAGTTGATCATTGTAGCAGCGGTCAGGCCGGCCTACTTGCCCATCCCGACATGCTGGGCTTTCTGGAAGATCTTGCCTTCTGACTTAATCGCAGGGGCAATGACCAGCTCGACCTGCTGGAGATAGTGCAGGGTGCGAGCGCCGACGTTGCCCATGCACGTGCGAAGCGCACCGATCAGATTTTGCGAGCCATCATCCAAGCGAGCAGGGCCGAAGAGAATTTCCTCCAGCGAGCCACTCGTTCCTATTTTGATTCGCGTGCCGCGCGGCAGATTGCTATGCGGTGTAGCCATACCCCAATGATAACCCCGGCCAGGTGCTTCTTTGGCCTTGGCAAATGCCGAGCCAACGATCACAGCGTCTGCCCCTGCGGCAAAGGCCTTGCAAATGTCGCCGCCAACCGACATCCCACCGTCTGTGATGACCGGAATATAGCGGCCCGTGCGTTTGTAGTGAAAGTCGCGCGCTGCTGCGGCATCAACAGTTGCGGTAACTTGCGGCACGCCAATTCCAAGCACGCCGCGGGTGGTACATGCCGCACCCGGTCCAACTCCAATCATGAGCCCAGCGGGATTCGTTGCCAGCAGATCAAGCGACGTCTCATAGGTCACACAATTCCCAATAATCACCGGTATTTTCATGGACTTAATAAAGCTGGTAAAGTTGAGCGATTTATACGCGGATGAAATGTGGCGCACCGTGGTCACAGTAGACTGGACTACAAAGATGTCGGCACCGGCTTCCAGAGCGATGCTGCCGAATCGTTCCGCATTCTGAGGGATACACGATACCACTGCGGGTGCGCCGGCTTTCTTAATCTGTTCAATCCGCTTCGAAATCAACCCCTCCTTGATTGGCTTCTGATAAAGCCGCTGCACCAGCTCCGTTGCCTGCTCTGGCGTGGCAGCTGCAATTGATTCGAGTATTTCCCTGGGATCATCGTATCGTGTCTGCACGCCTTCGAGATTGAGAATCCCAAACCCGCCGTGCTTTCCCATCAGAATGGCGAAATTCGTGTCTACGACGCCGTCCATAGCTGCGGCTATGATCGGAATGTCGAAGCGGCGACCCGCAATGCTCCAGGAGAAGTCAACCTCCTGCGGATTGATCGTCTCACGTCCCGGGACAATGGCAATCTCATCAAATCCGTACGCACGACGCGCTTTGCGGCCTCGTCCTATCCATTCTCCCATGCTTGTATCCTCGCTTGCAAAGATACCCAAAACATCCGCGGCTGCGGGACGCTTTCCCGCAATTGCATCACCCGAAGATTGCGAAAACTGCCTGCATCAGAACACGCGCTTAGCCAGCGTCTTCCCCCTGGACAGAGCCGCCAGCTAGATGCCTGGTAGCAGACGGCTTAGCTACATTTGCGCTCAACTTTCACCTGGGTTTTTTAGCAGACTACAGAGCTTACTAAAGGAATTTTATGGCGTTTCACCTAGCACCTTGAAGAGTATAATAAATCGAAAAGATGATGACCTGTCAATAGGCTTTTTGAAAATTTTCTGCGCGGCTCTAACATTGAAAGACCGGCAGTTATCCGTATGGGATTCTGGCGGGGAATAACGTAGTAACCAGAAGTGGCAGGCGGCTTATCGGCTTGCGCGTCAGCCGCGGGCGGCGCAGCTCCAGCCACGACGTCTCCAAGAAAGCTCACCGCCGTCCTTCGGCTGCACGCGCGTGTTAGGTGGCACAAATCTACTTCTCTGCAGACGGGTCGCCGCGCTTTACCTCCCGACCCCGAACGATCACATATGCAATGAGCGCGAACACGAAGAACACTAACAGCATCCACGCGACACTTTGTAGAGTGCCGATGACAGTGCGGTACACCTCGAAGGTCCAGCGTTCGGCGTTCAGCACTATGGCCTCGGCCTCCTTCGGGCGCGCTGTGATGTACTTCTCGAGTTCCCATACCCGCACGCCGCCGGACACCCCCACAACGTAGATCGCGAATGTGAGATACCGCCCCCAAGCCGTACTGATCTCCTCCGCCACGATCCGACTAAGAATGACGGCAATTGATCTGCGGAAGAGTGTTACGACCAGGAACGAAACTGCCACCGCGATTGCGAACGTCACTAACAGCAAGACAACGAACATGGCATACACCCCCTTTGATCAGTACGACGAGTCGTGCCACTTATCTTGCGTTTATGCGCCTGCGGCGCATAAAGAGACGCCATTAAAAAGCGTTCTTCATAAAAAATGTGCACGAATGAAGTAGGGGCGAACCGCCGCGGCGGGCAGCTCGCCCTCACATTCTTTTAAGTTAAAATTTTCAGCAATCCTTCGTGTCCTTCGTGCCCTTCGTGGTTTATCTTTTTCTATCTCTGCGTGCATCTGCGGTTGCAATAATAATTCATCCTTTTAAACCACAGATGAACACAGATAAATGCTTAGCGCTTTTTGTTTTATTATCCCTTCTTATTTGTGCAGCAGAAAAATTTATGATGAACTCGAAATTTTAGTCACTACGACAGAACGTACACGAAGGACGTAGCGGCGGGCGGGTCGCCCCTTCATTTTGAATTCTTAAGCTAATATATGTCCTGCCGCTATGTTTTAACTTTTTGCGCTGCTACCAGGCACGTCGAGGAACCGCTCAACAACGCGTGCGAGCTGATTTGGCCGGAAGGGTTTGGCAATCACTTCGCACGCACCTTTATTCATCAAGTCAACCCAGAGCGCATCATCTCCCATGCCGGTGATCATGACGACTTTCGCCTCGGGGCGTGTACTCTTCACATGGTGGAGTATCGCTTCGCCGCCCACTCGAGGAATGAAGACATCCACGAGAAGCAGGTCAAAGTCCTGTGCATCAATGAGCTTGAGCGCCTCGTGGCCACTGCGTGTGGAGACAACCTCGTAGTGCTCCTTCGCGAGCTCCATGCTCACAATCTCACACGTATTAAGATCGTCATCTACGATAAGAATTCGCTTAGCCGTTTCCATCATGCTCCTTCTCCCGCGGCGTGATGGTGAGGTCTCTGTAGAAACGTATCGGCAAGCAAGAATAATGACTTGAATATAATTATTTCGGTTTGCTGCTCAGGCCACTCACGCTAAATATGTATTAATTCAGACCCACATTTCCTATTAGAACTTTGCCCCGCATCACCTCACATTCCGCACAAGTCGGAAGGAAATTGATACATATCCCCTCTCAGATATTTTCTTCTTCCTTTGTCTCTGGCAGCTTGGTTCCATCCCACGGGCAGAATTTATAAGCTCCTTTTAGTTTCTCTCCACAAGCTGGACATATCTTGGGGGGAACAACAGAGCTTAAGGGTAACCTCCACCTGAATTCTCTTTTTCCCAATTCCACTGAAAAGGTTCCCTCCTTCCTGGGATCCGCAATCCTATCACCGTTTTTGTCCTTGCCGGGGAACAGAATGAAATGCGTGTTCTCGCCCCACTGTCCGTACTCCTTTTCCAGCATTGGCTTCCACCATGCCAAGAAACTTTTGGTGTTGCTGGTAATTTCATCTTCACTAAGCAGGAGATAGCGAGTCCCATGGCTGTCTCTTATCTTCATGCTGGCCCGAATATCTGATTTGGCCTTGAATTTAGTTCCACCAAACGGGCCGGACTTGCCGTCGGCAACAGCGAAAACTGTATAACCGCCAACAGCCTTATTAACCTCTTCAATCCAAGCTTTTGTGGCAAAGGCATGGCCTGCATAATAGGCCTCCAGAAGTTCCTCTGGTATCCACCAAACGAACGTCTCTTCATACATTGCCTGAGACCACTTCATTGTTTCTTCGTATAACTCCATGTAAGATATCTTGCTCTCCTGGGATACAGTAATTCTAGACAAACCCCACAATAGAAACACCGCCAGAAGAACGCTTGACCACCTGAAGCGTCTACTCACGAGATTTAGTAACATATTCATTCTACCCCCTTCTTTCTTGTCAAATGATGCCTAGCGTTTGCACATTTACGACGTTCGCTGGAGCCGTAGTTGAAGCCAATGTGGGCAAAGCCGCGAAGCCCTTGTTAGCTGATGTGCCCAATCCTTAATTCCTCTTCGCATCTAAAATTTCTTCACAGCATTGGTCAATTGTGCTTATCCGGATTCCTAGTTGACGCCTTAAAAAGGCACGCATTGGTCGCCGTCCTCTTGAGTAATGCGGCCGGTGGAAGTGCTTTATGTTCTCTGTAACTAGGCACTTGAATATGGTGTTTAAACATGTTTGCAAGTATCTTGCATCCCTAGATTGACAATCAAACCCATAGTCCTGTTGAAGGGATTTAGTAACTGCATTTGGCAGAGGGAAACATTCTACTTCAATTGCCAAGTCATTTTTGAATCGCTCCTTCAGCCAATTCTTTATGAACTGAGGCTTGCAGACTTCCTGATACTCAGTCCTGATGAAGTCATTGATGGCTATTGGAAATTTATCCAATGCAAAATTACAAAAATCTGGAATCCTTTTAGCTGGTAGGTCTTGGGGGGACGAGCATTTTATTTTGAATCTATAATAATAATTAACAACATTTGCATCTACCGTGAGGGTATTGTTTGTACCAGCAACAGCCATTTCTAACCTCCATGGCGAGCTTTGGACAGTTTTACGCTCTCTTTATAGGCCTCTTCAAAAAAACCCTTCGGCCATTCAGCAAGAAATTGTCCCTTCTTATTTAAAGGAATTGGCACTACTCGATGACCCGAAGGATGGGGTTGGATATAGTATATTTTTACATCTTCGGGCCTTAGCTTGCCCTTTGCAACTTCGGTTTGAATCCTTAAAAGCAAATTCTCGCTGTGCGTCTCAATTATGATTCTTTTGTCTTGCGAACACGCTTTTGCAAACACTGAGCCTAGTTCAGCTTGTGCTGCTGGATGTAAATGTATCTCAGGTTGCTCGTAGAGAAGTATAGAGCCAGGAGATGATGTATAGAGAGAAACTATCACTGGTAAGACCTGTGATGCTCCGAAACCAGTGTCAGCCAGATTTGCACTAAGCGAACTCTCCTTGTGCTGAGTCCACAACTCGTAATGTCTTGTTCCAATTTTCTTCACATCGAACTTCTTAATAAACCGCAATTGGTAAAGTGCATTGTTAATAGACTTTATTTTTTCCATGTCTTCTTTTTTTCCCCGCTTCAGCAAGGCAGAGTAATTTTGCAAAGCTAACTCTCCCCTTGATCCAATTCTTTCGGCCATCTCACCTGAATATAAGTAAGTACGACTTGGAGATACTCTAATTGGGCCAAGAATCTGAACATTTCTGAACCCAGATGCAAATACATGTGTAATTTGCAAATCTGTACTCATATCATTGACTATTCTCCCGGCTTTCTCGTCCCCATATTTCCGTTTCAATCGAGTAAACGTGGTAAATGGGTCAAAACGCGGATGGAATAGAAAGCCTCTGCGCTCAAATAGCCTTGGCAAGTATCCTGATACATCCGTGTGATGCCGCATTAGAATTTTTTTTGACCCACTATATTTATCTTGAAGAATATTTAACCTTCTTCCTCTACCATCTTGTATTACAAATCCATGTAGATAAATTTCATTGCGCTTTGGCAAATAACCATACCTTAGTTTTAGGATAATTCTCAATCGCTCGCGAGTTATCTTCTTATCATGTATGACTTTAGCATCAACCATTGCCCCAAAGCTTAGGGTAATTAACTTTCTTCCATCATGATTGAACACCAGATCTTGGTAAGAACCATAGTCATAATCCTGATGGAGAAGCTTAAGGCAAATACCTGGATCCTCACTTTGAAGCGTCCGTGTAGGAAGATGCAGTGCTTGCAATATTGCTGATTTGCCAGAATTGTTTTCTCCTACTAATACTGTAATAGGCGCCAATTCAAGCGTTCCTGTATCCCTAAAACATCTGAAGTTTTCACACCTTAAAGAAACAATCATTGCTGAACCTCCTTCTTATCGGGACTCCCTATGTAGGTAGGCATGTCCGCTAACGGCAGTACGGATTTCCCCTGTTTTTTGAGAATCTGTGGCCCTACAATTCTCGTAAAAATTTCAAAAAGTGTGAGCCGCTTTAAAACAGGAGCCTCGCACATGTCTGCACTAGCAGAATAAAGGGCGCTGTTTCGCAGGAATAAGCCTGAGGCTTATAAAAGGGAACTGGAACGGGAATTGGAAGAAAAAGGACGGGATGCTATCTAAAGGAGCTGCGACCTTATTATATCGTTATCAAATCCGGCCTGGTGGGTCAATCAAATTAATGAGATTGTAGGGGCAGGTTTGAAACCTGCCCCCTACCAAATCCGCGTGTATCTGCGTGTATCTGCGGTTGCAATAATAACTCATACACTTAAACCACAGATAAACACAGATGAACGCAGATAAATTCGTGTTTATTCGTGTCCCTTCATGTCCTTCGTGCCCTTCGTGGTTTATCTTTTTCTAGCTCTGCGTGCATCTGCGGTTGCAATAATAACTCATACACTTAAACCACAGATAAACACAGATGAA
>CAYVXD010000010.1:44205-54062 GCA_964454265.1 uncultured Candidatus Sumerlaeota bacterium
TCGTGTCCCTTCATGTCCTTCGTGCCCTTCGTGGTTTATCTTTTTCTAGCTCTGCCTGTATCTGCCTGCATCTGCGGTTGCAATAATAACTCATACATCTAAACCACAGATAAACACTTGACACTTTCTTTATTGTCCCTTCTTATTTGTGCAGCACAAAAATTTATGATGAACTTGAAATTCTAATACGCCTGAGGCGCATAAACCACTGCGACACAACATACACGACGAAATGTGGAGGCGACCCGTCCGCCGCGGCGGACAATACCGCCAGGACGCAGGAAAGTTTCTTATCGTTGTGGTAAGCCGCGGCATTTCCACACTTGATTTTAGCGCCCCGGCTGCGTATACATACTTCTTGGTTGTATTCGGACAAAACATGCATTTTGGGACCTTGCGTTTGGCACTCTGGGATTTGGAATGAGATCGAAACGCGTGACAAGGAGGATGCGATGCAGTTTGGGCTGACGCGGGATGAGGTGTGGGAGCTGATACAGCAGAATATTTCGACCGACTTCCTGGTCAAGCACTGTCTGGCCACGGAAGCAATTATGCGCGCGCTGGCAGAGCGGCTGGGCGAGGATTCAGAGACCTGGGGACTCGTGGGTCTGGTTCATGATCTTGACTTCGACAAGACCAAGGATACGCCGGATCAACATACACTGGTCACGGCGGAGATTCTGCGCGAGAAAGGTGTGTCGGAGGAGATCATCGCGGCCATCATCGGCCACAACGAAGCCGCGGAAGGAAGCGTACGCCAGAAACCCCTTGATCACGCGCTGGCGTGCGCTGAGACTGTGACGGGCCTCGTTGTCGCTACCGCTCTCATAATGCCTGATAAGAAGCTGGCCAGCGTAAAGCCCAAGTCAGTGCGCAAACGCATGAAAGAGAAAGCCTTTGCACGAAATGTAGACCGCTCGGCCATTGCGGAATGTGAGAAACTCGGTTTGGAGCTCGACGAATTCCTCACGCTGAGCGTCCAGGCCATGCAAGGCATTAGCGGCAAGCTCGGGCTCTGATGCCGGCATACCATCCGGCCAAAACGGCGTGTTAGGTCTGGAGAACAAAGATGAAAAAGGAAGTCAAGAATTGGTTAGACTCTGCCAAATATGATCTGGAGACTGCCCAATACTTATTCGACGCGGGGAGATACATCTACACAATATTTATGTGTCACTTGGCCATAGAAAAAATATTAAAAGCAAAAGTAGAAGAGATAACCAGTAAAACACCATCCAAAAGCCATAATTTAAGATATCTGGTGAAGTTAAGTAGTATTGAGCCTCATGAAGATATGTTTAATTTTCTGAGCAAGTTAAGTGATGTCAGCATACCAACTCGGTATCCTGAAGACTTTGGTGAGCTCAAAAAGAGCTACGATAAGAAAGCCGCGCAAACCTATCTCAGCCATGCTAAGGAGGCCTTTGAATGGATAAAAAAATCTCTAAAACCTTAAAGGAATTCAAAGCAGCGCTTGCCGCTGTGGGTATTAGGGTGAGCCGGTTCATTCTCTTTGGCTCTTATGCCACCGGGGAAACAAAGGAAGGAAGCGATATTGACGTAGCCGTTATCTCTGATGATTTTAAAGGTATGAACCTGTTACAGCGATTGGAAACCATTGGACTTGCATTCGCTAAAGCGAAAATAATGGAACCGATAGAAGCCATAGGATATACAGAAGAGGAGTTTATATCAAAAGGCGAAGGGACTTTTATTGGGGATGAGGTTAAGTCAAAAGGAATTGAGGTTATATGAAAAGGGATAGAAAGACCATTCGGTTAAGAGATTATGATTATTCCCAGGCTGGAGCATATTTTGTAACGATATGCAGCAAAGATCGCAAATGTCTTTTAGGGAAAATTGTTAATAGCAAAATGGATTTATCCGACGTTGGGAATATTGTGAATGCATGTTGGCAGGGGATAGCGAAACATGTTAGAAATGTTAAATTGGATGCATGGATAATAATGCCGAATCATGTTCATGGCATTATTATGATTGATGAGATGGTAGGGACAAATTATAATCTGTCCCTACAATTAAAACCACAAAGGGAATCAGGGCGAAATAGATTCCAACGTGTCATTCCAAAATCATTATCTTATGCGATTGCAACATTCAAATCAGCCGTATCGCGACAGGTGCGCAAAACAGCGACAGGAAATGATTTTGCCTGGCAAGCGCGATTCTATGAACACATAATACGCAACGATAAGGAGCTATCTCGAATAAGGGAATACATCCAGAATAATCCTTTAAATTGGGAGCTGGATAGGGAGAACACATTATCAAAGAACTTTAATTTGGAACACAACCTATATTGGAGAGAAATATATACAGCAAAATAAGCTTGCTATGGCCTTCTATCTCGACCTAACATGATGATCATTTCATAGCAGCTTCGTCCTTCGGGTTCGTCCAGATAGTTTGCTAATGCTCATCATTTCATTATGCCTGAAGCGTAGGGAGGAGATATCAGGTGGATCTGAATGACTTATCGCAGGAAGAACTGACGTCGGTGGTGAATGAGGTAGTGCGCCGTGTGGTGTCGCGGCTTGAAGGTGAACCGTCTTCCCCTCAGGAGCCGGCTCAAGGGCCTACAGAAGCGCCGGGCGTGATATGTTCGCTGACTGCGGAGCAATGTACGGGATGTGGCAATTGTGTGGAACGCCGGCCCGAGGACGTTCGCACCATCATTGATCAGGGAGCAAGCCGCATTGGGGCGCAGGTTGGCACCCAGCTCACGGCGCAAGATATTGCTCCTTTCATTGACCACACCCTGCTCAAGCCGAATGCCAAAGAAGAAGAGATCACCCAGCTCTGTAATGAAGCCAGGGAATTCGGCTTCGCAGCCATTTGTATTAACCCCTCCTACGTGCCACTGGCAGCCAGCCTGCTGGCCAATACGCCAGTTAAGATTTGCACCGTAGTTGGCTTTCCTCTCGGCTCGATGACCACCGAAGCCAAGGCGTTTGAAACCCGCGACGCTGTGGCAAAGGGCGCCGATGAGATTGACGTGGTGATTAACGTCGGGAAGCTTAAGTCCGGCGACTATCAGTACGTGGTGGAAGACATCAAGGGCGTGGTGAAAGCCGCGCAGCATCGCATCGTAAAAGTGATCATTGAGGCGGCGATGCTTACCGACGACGAGAAAGTGGCGGCCTGCATTCTGGCCAAGGCAGGTGGCGCACAGTTTGTGAAGACCTCAACCGGCTTTGGCCCGGGTGGGGCGACAGCGCACGACGTCGCGCTGATGCGTCGCACAGTCGGCGCCGAGATGGGCGTGAAGGCCGCTGGCGGCATTCGCGACCTCGCCACTGCCGCAGAAATGGTAAAAGCCGGCGCAACACGTATCGGCGCTAGTGCCAGCGTCCAGATCGTTACCTCCCAATCCAGTGCCAGTTAAACTCGCCAGAATTGCTGGATTTTGCTTTGGTGTCCGTCGGGCTATGAAGATGGCTCTGGATACGGCTCACCAAACAGGTGGGAAGATCTACACATTTGGGCCTCTGATCCACAACCAGCAGGCAATTGATCTGCTGCGCTCAAAACAAATCGAGGTCATCCATGACTCTGCTCTTGCAGGCTCCGGCCTGGTTATTATCCGCGCACACGGCGTCACACCGGATATCCAATCCGCACTGATTCAGGCAGGCGCTCAAATCTGTGACGCCACGTGTCCCCATGTAGCGCGCGCGCAGGACCTAATCCAGAAATTTACAGCGCAAGGCTACCATGGCATCATTGTTGGCGACAAAGGTCACGCTGAGGTTGTCGGCCTCCTGGGCTACGCACAGGGTAATGCGACAGTGGTTGAAAACGTTGAAGACGTTGCTGCGCTGCCGCCGCTTGATAAGGTCTGCGTTGTGGCCCAGACCACGCAAAGCGAGGAGCTCTTCCGCGACGTAACGCAGGCTGTCGCAAAACGCTATCCTCGTGCAAAGATTTTTAGCACCATCTGTCGTGCCACGGAAATGCGTCAGCAAGAGGCGATTGCGCTCGCTCACCAGGTAGACCTTATGGTGGTGGTTGGCGGGCGTCAGAGCGCGAACACACGCCGCCTGGTGGAGCTCTGCACGGCACAAGGGACACCAACGCTCCACATTGAAACGGCTGATGAGCTGCGGTCTGACACCGTGGAGCGCTACACCACCGTCGGAGTAACTGCTGGGGCCTCGACGCCACACTGGGTTATCCGCAATGTCGTCGAGGCGCTGGAAGTCCTGCAACGTCGCCGTAAACCGCTCCTGATACGTCTTGTTCACGATCTCTTCACGGTCTTCATCTACAGCCAGGTCTTCCTTGCGCTGGCCGCTGCAGCCCTCACGTTCACGGCCAGCCGCCTCCTTGGCTTTGAGCCACACTTCTACAACTCGCTTCTCGCCTTCTTCTATGTCCTCGCCATGCACGTGCTTAACAAGCAACTCAGCCTGCCGAAAGATCGTTCCCTCTGCTACGGCGCACTTAAATTCTTTGCCCGCTATCAGCCGGTTCTGATTAGCATGGGAGTTGCCGGGCTTTGCTTTTCACTTCTACTCTCATTTGCCCTGAGCATCTCGGTATTCGGATTAATGCTTATCTCGGTTGGTCTGGGCATTATTTACAGCCTTGCGATCATTCCGCGCGGATGGTTTGCCGGGCTGCGCTACCGCCGCTTGATGGACATTCCTGGCTCAAAGGATCTTTTCATGGCTGGGGCGTGGACAGTGGTAGTAGTACTTGTGCCATTTATCGAAGAGGGGCAACTGGTCTGGCCGCCGATGTTCTTCACCGCGGCATTTGTTTTCTTGCTGGTGCTGATGCGGTCCATAGTGTTTGACAATCGCGACATCGAGGGAGACATTACGCTGGGCAAAGAAACCTTGCCGATCATTCTTGGCATCCGCCGCACTATGGTTCTGCTCCAGGTCTTTATCGCCATGCTGGCGCTTGCTCTCGTCATTGGCTACGCGCTCGGTTATCTTCCTCTCGCTGCGCTCTACCTGCTCGTCGTGGTCATTTATGCAGCTATTGGCTCGCTCGTGCGTTTCCGCCAGGAGTTCTACCAGAGTCTCCGCTACGACGCCCTTATTGATAGCCAGTTCATTCTTGCTGGCCTTCTCAGCATGGTCTGATAATTTCAAAATCTATCCTTACGCGATCCTGTTGCGTTAACAGCTAAACTTCAGCCGACCCTGCAGGAGTATGCTTGGCCGGAACCAATTCTATTTTTTTTATTTGTATTTCTTCCAGAGCTCTGGTATAAGAAAAGTCTCATTGTTGATTTGGACTCCTGCGGAGTTCCATTTTCTAAAAATTATGTAAGTCCGAAGCTATGCGATGTGAAGCATGACGTACCGGATTCTCTTATCCAATGATGATGGCATTGACGCTCCAGGGCTATATGCCCTGTATGAGGAGGTCGCGCGTATGGCGGAGGTCACTGTTGTGGCCCCAGTCTCTGAGCGGAGCGGTGTGGGACATGCCATCTCCGTTTTCAACCACCTCACCGTGGAGAAGCGGTCTAAGCACGGCAAATTCTTTGGCTATGCGCTGGACGGTACCCCTGCGGATTGCGTAAAGCTGGGTGTGACGACCTTAATGTCCGAGCAACCCCATCTGGTGATAGCAGGAATCAACCGGGGTCAGAATACGGGCAATAGCATCCTCTACTCCGGCACAGTTGCAGCGGCAATTGAAGGCACCATGTATAGCATCCCATCGTTTGCGATTTCCGTGGATGCGCACCGTAGTGCCAATTACCATTTTGCCTATGCAGCGAAATTCGCTGCGCGTCTGGCCCGATGTGTGATCGAAAAGGGACTGCCAAAAGGGGTTCTGCTGAACGTGAATGTACCGAATGTCCCCGAGGAAGAGCTGTGCGGAGTGGTGATCTCGCGCCAGGGTCAATCAATGTACGTTGACGTGTTTGAAGGCCAAGGCGAAAAGGGCAAGATCCTGGCTTATCGCAACACGGGCGAGGAGCTGATTCCCAGTACGGAAAGCGATGATGCTGACGACATTGTGCTCAGGCAAAATAAAATATCCATTACCCCACTCCATTATGATCTTACGTTTCACCAGTTCCGCAAAGAACTGGAAAAATGGATGGCAGAGCACGTATGTCCTGATATTTCGGGGGAGCTGAAAGAACTCTCCAGAGACCTTGACGCAGAGTACCGCGAGTAGGGGTAACCTGCCGCGGCGGGTTGCCCAACTCCGGAGGACCAGCCCATGAAATTTCTCTTTGGCCCTGTACCGTCACGCCGCCTGGGACGCTCGCTCGGCATTGACATCATCTCGTACAAGAGCTGCAGCTTCGACTGTATATATTGCGAGCTCGGATCAACCACCAATAAGACCGTCATGCGACAGCGCTTTGTGGATCCAGGCGATGTGTTGAAAGAAGTGCATGAATACCTACGGCACGCCCCCCAGATAGACTACGTCACCTTCTCTGGTTCTGGTGAGCCAACTCTGAGCACGGATATCGGCCTCCTGGTCAAGGAGATCAAACTGCACTATACGTACCCGATAGCGGTTCTGACCAACAGCTCGCTGCTCGGGCGAGCTGACGTGCAGGAAGACCTTCGCCAGGTTGATGTGGTAATTGCTTCACTCGATGCAGGCACGGAAGAAGTTTCAGAACGGATCAACCAGCCGCATCCAGCGATTAGGCTGCAGGAGATCATTGACGCACTGATTGCCTTTCGCGAGCAGTTTAGCGGCCAGCTGTGGCTGGAAATCCTCTTCTGTAAGGATGTAAACGACTCACCCGAACACGTCAAAGCGCTGGCCGGAATTGCCGCCCGCATTAAGCCCCACAAAGTGCAGCTGGGCACGGTTTTTCGGCCGCCTGCAGATCCAGCTGTTATGCCGGTCTCTGCCGAGTTTCTCCACGAGATTGCTTCACAATTTGGGCCGACTGTGGAGGTAGTGCCTTCATTCAGACCAGCCACCGTACAAGAGCTTTCCGAAGGAGCCCGCGAAAAAATCCTCGCCATGCTCCAACGTCGGCCATGCAACCTGAAAGAAACATCACAGGCTCTCGGGCTTCCGCGCGATGAAGTTGGGCAATGGATAGACGTCCTCGAGAGCGAAGGTGCAATTGACCGCGTCTACTTCTCTGGTGATGTTTATTATCAGGCAAGAAAGACATCCACTTAACATTTTTCATGCTCGTCATAAAAAGCTCACAAGAGCTTATAACACAGAACGTAAGCGATTTTATCCGCGCAGTCGGATAAAATCGCTTCTTAGAAAAGGTTTAGGAGGGGAGCGCGATAATGAAGTGGCACGGGCATCTTGCCCGTGTGGGTAAACAGAGAAATGGGAGGCGAGTCTTCCTGGCGGAAGCTCCAGGATGAACTAGGGAACAGAATCAAAAGATTCGACAAGGACGGCATTGAGCATCAATGCGCCGGTTGCAGCATCTGAGGGATCAAAGTTCAGAATGTCAAATGCCACGAGGATGCTGTCTGCATCTGTTCCCACCAGCGACTGCGGGGGATAGAAATAGAGATCGTAGGTTCGCCCTTCCAGAGTCGGGCTCATCTCCGCTCCGGTAACTGAACTAATGACCTTCACTACTCCCGCCTGAAAATCTTCACTATGCACCCTGAGACGAAGGCAAGGAACCGCATCTTTATCTATGAGGTCGCTGCTCACATCAAATTGAACACGGTATAGCTTGTTTGCTTCAACCTGCACCTCTTCCGAAGGGCTACTCCAGAAGCCAAAGGTGTTCGTATTATCCTGTGCAATAAGCCACAGCGCATCGCCACAGGCATCACTCACCGGTTCGGTAAAAAAGCTCGGCGTACTGACAAACTGCCATCCGTCGGCATCTGTGTCGAACTCCCAGCTTTTCAACAATGTCGGTGTGCCCAGAGCATTCAGATCAATTATATCTACCACTACACTATCCAGCAGGAGCGACCCATCAGCAGCGTCCCCTGGATCAAAATTCAAGACATCAAATGACAGGATCAGGTCATCCTGATCCTCCGGTTTGTCCAGACAGCTCTCTGGCGGAACAAAATACATCTCATACGTCGTCCATCTCTGGGGAATCGGCGCATACGAGCCATCTCCACAGCTGTTTACCGCAAGCATATCTGATTGCTGTAAATTCTGGCTGTTTACCCGCAGCCGCATATGTGGCACCGCGAGCGCATCTGTAACGTCTGTTGCCACCGTCCACCTTGAACGATACAAGCAATCCGCTATCACTGGCACGGCATCCGCATCGCTCGTCCAGTAACCGTACGTATTGGTATTATCCTGCGCAGCAAGTTTAATGTGCCCTGGCATATAATAAAAATACGGTGGTGTGAAACCAGAAACTGTGACCGCACCCCATCCTTCGTTTGTTAGCTCGAAATTATAAGCTTTCGACGCAAGTGGTCCGCGAAACTCATCAACACCGATATCATAGTCCGATCCGTCCCCCCGAGTTTCGAGGCTTCCGTTTATGGGCCTGGGATCGCCTTCAAAGTCCTGGCTTAATCCCTCAATATAACAACCGCTATCTATACACGGAGAGCTCGACAACAGATGGAAGTTTCCGCTGTTTGCATCCACAAATTTTGGATCACTGGAGATGCCCTGAACGCATGAGTACAAAGGTGTTGTGCAGCTATATGACGCGTCTCCACCGTTGGCTTCGTTTTGCCAGATAATGCAATTTCGTATAATAGCTGAGCACGATGAAAGTCCACCCCCCTGGCCAGTGAGCCAGAAATTTCCCCCACAACCCGTAAGTCTGCAATATACTGCGTAATAATACCCATAGGCACTATTACCATAAATGGTGTTATTCTGGATTGTTCCATTGCACACGGAAAGGCCACCACCGCCATTTCCGGCCGAATTGTCGTATATTATGTTATTCTGAATCGTCCCGTCGCAGCAATAGAGGCCGCCTCCATGACCATAAGTGGAATCCTCCACCCACCAACAGGTCCCATAATAACACCCCTCCTCGTAACGATATCCGTGTGCTGAATTTCCAGAGATAATATTATTCCTGATCATCCCATTGCAATTGTGCAGACCACCACCCGCGCAGTCTCCGCCTGCACTAGCCCAATTGCCAGTTATGTTGTTGTTTTCAATGGTGGCCATTGTGCCGTTACCATAGATGCCACCTCCCAAAACAGCAGCACCCCTGGTAATAGTGAAGCCAGAGAGGACGCAGGTGGTTAGCTCATTGCCAGCGAAGGTAACTACACTGCCATGTTGATTCCCGTCAATGATTGTGCTGGCAACTACGGTTGGGCTGGTGGGGTTGGTGGAGCGCAGAATGATATTTTTTCCATTGAAGTTGATGTTCTCGTAATAGGTGCCTAGTGAGACGATGATTTCATCACCGTCTGACGCAGCATCAATTGCTCCCTGAATGCTTAAATACTCACTCGGGACGTAACGAACTGCGGCAAAGCAGAAAAGCGGTAAAAGAAAAAAGCATATTGAAGTGAGCGTGGTAATGCGTAAAGAATAAGAAGGTAGGAATACGCTATCGCAAGGAGCCCTTTTCATTTTAGAGCTTCCCTTTTCAAAAATTTTCCCCAGCATTTAGCCAACCAAATATAGCGTGCTCATGTCAAGTAAAATTACATGTTTATCGTGGGATTATATTCGGGCGGGGAAATTATTTCACAGTGGCCTATTATTCTAAAGACTGCCGCGGAGACAAAGAGGCACGGAGATTTCAAAGGGGAGAAATTGCAAAATGAAAAATCAAAATATCAAATTTAAAATTTTTTGCGGTTCACAATCTAATGCTCTGTATCTCTGTGACTCTGTGGCGCTCTTCAAACCTGTAGGGACAGATTATAATCTGTCCCTACACTGGAGTTTGGACACAGAATTTTTTT
>CAYVXD010000011.1:0-7911 GCA_964454265.1 uncultured Candidatus Sumerlaeota bacterium
TTATGTTTGGATGGAGGGAGCGCAGTTGTCGAGTCTCAGGTGATTGACCATCTGAGGATGGTGAAGGAAGCTGAGTCGGGGGTGGTTTTTGACCTTTTTATTCTTGGACGTGGAGATAAAAGACGCAAAGGCAGTGTTTTTGATCCTGAACGCCGAGCGGCTATAGAACAGCGATTAGGTGCGCGGTTCTATGCTTATCCCTTCGCCAACCCAATGGTTGGTTTTTTTCTTACTCTTTACCTTCTTTTTCGCCATACATTTCCCATTTGTTTTTCTCGCCGTCTAATTATTCATGCCCGAGCCAAAGATGGGGGACTCATGGCTTCGATCTTTAAATGGCTATGTTTGGGACTGCCCCGCATCATTTATGATGTTCGAGGCGAACATGTCTCGGAACATTTAGAGGCAGCACGGGCTGCGAGAAATCCGTTTAAACTTTTTGTCGCCCGGCTATCTGTAACAGGATTAAAATGGATTGAGTGGTTTAATTTAAAGAGTGCCTCCAGGGTTCTTTATGTCACCGATGCGTTGCGGAAAGTTATGGAGTCGCGTTATCCTTTTGCCCGGCGACGTTATGGTGGTACATTTCCCAGTTTAAGCGACACCCGAAAATTCTTTTTTGATCCTGTTCTTCGCACAAAAATGCGAGAGAAACTTGGAATCGCCCCCGATCAGCCGGTGTTTCTATATGCCGGGGGACTTCAATGGTATCAATGTATTGAGGAGATGATAGAGCTGTTCAAACTGATTCGAGAATTAGATGGACGAGTTTGTTTTTTATTTATTACAGACCAAAGCCGGCATGAAGAGATAAGGCAGCGATTACGAGCAGTTGCTTCGGTGGAAAGTTTCCGTGTAATGCAGGTGCCTCATGCGGAAATCTACGGTTATCTCAATGTAGGAGACTTGGGGTTGCTTCTGCGCCGTCCCTCCGTGGTTAATAGATGCGCTGCCCCGACAAAATTTGCCGAGTATTTAATGTGTGGACTGCCAATTGTTTTGACAAAGGGAATAGGGGACTATAGTGGTCTTGTTGAGAAGGAAAATTTGGGGATTGTTGCGGATGGGCTTAATAATTTATCGGAATTGGCGAAAATGTGTTTGCAGTATTTGAAAGCATTTAGGAATAATGAAAACAGAAAAAGGATTGCAGAAATTGGAGCGAGGAGGCTGAGTCGCACAGGGAGGATAAACGATTACCTTCGAATTTTGACATCAATGTGAAGCATACGAAATTAACCAATCAACGAAAAATATAATAAAAGATTCAGGATAAATAGCGGAGATAAATTGACTCAACCTGCTTTGTCATCGAGGTGGCTGAATATTGAGACTGGACTTTTTTCCATGCGTTTTCAGCTACATCCTTTGCCAGTTGTGGGTTCTGGATAAGTGTTAAGAGTTTTGTTACTATTTGACCATTATTACTATGTGGGAAAAGAAAGGCGGTGTTATTATCTTCCAGCATTTCAGCAATTCCGTCAATGGCAGGAGCCACAATGGGTATTTTACACGCCATTGCTTCCAGAACAGTCATAGGCGTGCCTTCAAAGCGAGAGGTAAGTAAAAAAACGTCAACTCCTGGATAGAGCGTGGTCACATCATCTACAAAGCCAAGGAAAGAAACGTGGTGAGAAATATGCAACTTCCGAGCAAGCTGTTTCAGATCATGCTCATCCGGTCCATCACCTGCGATGACAAAGTGCACATTTTTTGTTTGCTTTAGCACTTGCGCTGCCACTTTTAAGAACAGATGAAAATTTTTCTGGTAGCGAAGTCGGCCGACTCCGGCTATGATTATTTTGCTATCGGGCAAGTTCCATTTCTCAAGAGCATTTTGTCTTTTTTCAGGTTGCGGGTAGAATCGTTCTGCATCTACGCCATTTATAACAATATTAATCTTTTCAGGAGCTATGTGTTCGTGTTTGATCAGAAAATCTTTCGTTGAAGAGCAAACGGCAATAATATGTGTAGAAAATTTGTTTGTGATCTTGTCGGCAAAGAGGCGAAGTCGTTCTTTGTAGCGATACTGGTCATTACAATGGTCGTGATTTATGCGAACGGGAACTCCGCTCAATGCAGCAAGAGGTTTTGCGATGATGTTGGAAGCGATGAGGTGGCAATGGCAAACGTCGAACTTTCCCCCTTTCATTAAGCGAATTAAATTGGGGATGTAAAGGGGAAGAAATTTGTTGGGGGAAAGGGAATATGTCGGGACTTCAAGTTTCTTAATTTTTTCAAAGTAAGGACCTATGCCATGGAGTGCAGCTACTTCGCAGTGGAACGTTGTTTTATCCCGAAATTTGAGCAAGTTCATAATTACTTCTTGCGCTCCTCCAAGCCCGAAGCTATCAACTATATGAAGGATTTTGTATTTTCCCATTGCTTTTAATTTCGTATTTATGAATGCAATGCATTTAATTAAATATCTTAATTTCAGATGGAGTTCAATAGTAAAGATAAATAGGGTTTATGGATGCTATTCTCGACTGTGGCTATAGGGGTAGGCATTTGATAATCTTTCGGAACGGGTCAGGGCTGTTTTGCTCCAATTGCTCCAGGCACCTTGCTCATCCTGTGCCTTTACTCGCCAGTAGTATTTCTTACCCGGTGGCAGGAGACCGCTTCTGAAGGTGCGCCAGACCGGCTCCGCCTCTTCTTTATTATACGAAGTAGGTGCAAACTGATAGAACACCGGGCTCGCAGGGAAACGCATATCTTTTCGGTCAGAAACCTCGACTAAGTATTTTACTATCTTGTCACCATTGGGATCACGAGCAGGTCTCCATTTAAACTTAACATCAAGGCTATTTATCCTGCCCCTTTTTGGCGGATAGATTGGTTTTGCCGGCGGTCTGGGAGGGCGATTCTCCTTTGTCTCCTGCCATAAGTGCGCCACTCTGACCTTATAAGCTCCCTCTTTATTCTTGCATCTAAATTGCAGTTTATTCTTTCCCCGTTTTAGTCCTGGCATTGCCAGACTTGAGGTCTGGAAAATAGTTCTTAATCCCAGGGAGTCAATAGTAACATCGGAAGAAGCGTTGCGAGCGTCCAGAGTAATGGTCAGTCGGACATACATCTAGTAATTTTGCTTGTAGATTATAGTCCTGCGGGCTACCGAGCACTAGAATAAATCCCTGACTGGCAGGATGATAATATTCATAATTGTGCATACACTATCAAATATGTACTCAAAGTCTCTCCGGAAGGGAATCTATCTCTATATCTAGGAAAGCGGACACTTAGAAATTATAATATAAAAATCGCTTGATTTTTCGTTCGGTAATATTTAAAAGTCAATACTAATTTCTGCCTCGGAAGAGGTCATCGAGAGACAAACTTCTAGGCTTTAAGCCTTTATTGGGAGGTTCAATGTGCCACTTAACGACAGAGTTGTTCTAATCACAGGTGGGACAGGGTCATTCGGTAAGCAGTTTGTTGACATTGCTTTACGCGAGTATAAACCGCGGAAGCTGATCGTTTTCAGCCGTGACGAACTGAAGCAATCTGAAATGGCGCAACACTTCAGGCCACGCGACTATCAATGTTTGCGCTATTTCATTGGCGATGTTCGAGAGCTGCAGCGACTCCTTCGTGCTTTTAACGGTGTTGATATTGTTGTCCATGCAGCTGCCCTGAAACAAGTTCCCACCGCCGAGTATAACCCAATTGAGGCTATAAAGACTAACATCGGAGGCGCAGAGAATGTTATTAACGCCGCAATTGATTCCGGCGTTGAGAAGGTTATGGCACTTAGTACTGACAAGGCTGCGAACCCAATAAATCTTTATGGTGCGACCAAACTTTGTGCTGACAAGCTTTTTATAGCTGCTAACGTACTCTCAGGCGAGCGCGGAGCTCGCTTTAGTGTCGTGCGTTACGGAAATGTTGTTGGGAGTCGTGGCAGTGTTATTCCTCTTTTTTTAAGAGAGCGCGCCAAGGGCGTGTTGCCCATAACTGACGAGCGGATGACACGTTTCTGGATAACTCTTGAACAATGTGTTCGATTCGTTATCCGCTGTCTTGGACTCATGGAAGGCGGCGAAATATTCGTACCCAAAATACCAAGTATGAAAATTATAGATCTCTCGAGCGCCATCGGACCGGGATGTAAACACAAAATCATTGGGATTCGCCCCGGAGAGAAATTGCACGAAACACTGATTACTTGCGATGACGCGCGGCATACAATGGAGTTTGACGACTATTATGTCATAGAACCGGATTTCCACTGGTGGACGAGCAAACAGCCATATGAGGGTAAGGGCGGGAAGCGTTGTCCTGAAGGCCTCCAGTATAGTAGCGATACTAACGTGCGTTGGCTGGAAGAGGATGAACTTCGTCAGATGCTAAAGGAACTGGACGAGCGGTTTTAGCGGCTGGCTAGCGGCGAAACTTTCCTTCCTTTATCAACCTGCGCAGTGATTTTCCTAGATTCCATGCTTTGGAGCAGAAGACGGAATGAGGTCTCGGAAATTCATACCTTATGGACACCAATCGCTTGACGAGCGTGATATTCGCTCCGTCGATGGTGTACTCAGAAGTGACTGGATTACACAGGGTCCCAAGGTGCGCGAGTTCGAAGAAGCAGTGGCGCAATATTGTGGTGCAAACTATGCCGTTGCATGCTCAAGTGGCACCGCTGCGCTGCATCTTGCTTGCCTTGCAGCCGGTCTCCAGCCTGGTGATGAAGTTATTACTGCAGCAATGACGTTCTTATCATCGGCGAATTGTGCCCTCTATGTTGGCGCAACACCCCTTTTTGCGGACATTGATTTCTCCACGATGAATGTGACCCACAAAACTGCTCGGAAGGCTCTTACTAAGCGCACGCGAGCAATTATTCCTGTTCACTTCGCAGGGCTTTCTTGCGATATGAGCGACATATCGAACCTTGCAGCGAAGCATAAAATCTTTATTATTGAAGATGCCTGTCATGCACTCGGAGCCACTTATCAGGGAAAGAAAGTCGGATCGTGTGAATACAGCGATATGGCGGTGCTGAGCTTTCATCCCGTAAAACACATTACTACTGGCGAAGGTGGGATGGTTCTTACAAATAGCAAAGACCTGTATGAACGCCTACAGATTTTTCGAAATCATGGTATGACAAAAGACGCGAAGTATCTAACACGCCAGGAAGGATCCTGGTATTATGAGATGCATTTTCTTGGCTATAATTATCGTATTACGGACTTCCAGTGTGCTCTGGGGCTTTCGCAGCTAAAGAAGCTGGACCGCTTCGTAGCTCGAAGGCGTTTTCTTGCCGCCAGGTATCACGATGCACTTGAGGCCATGGAGGCGCACGGTATATTGAAGCGCCCACTGGTATTTTCACCCGATGAATCGGCTTGGCATATATACGTAATTCGAATAAACTTCGAGCGAGTCGGCAAAACACGACGTGAGACTGTTGCGCAATTACATAAAATTGGCATAGGTACGCAGGTTCACTACATTCCTGTTCCTTCCCAGCCCTATTACCTAAAGCGATTTGGATATAGTATGGATGATTTTCCCAGCGCCGCTATGCACTATGAACAAGCACTGACTCTTCCTTTGTTTCCTTCGATGACGGTTCGCCAAGTTGATTGCGTTGTAAAAGCACTCTGCGAAGTTTTGGAATAGTTCTCAGATTAGATCGGGCAAAACCTATCAATGTATTTTTTCATGCGGCTTTTGCTCGTCTTGTCCAGCAGCAAAGTTCCACGATCAGCTTGACTATTGTCTCACGCCATGAGGTTCAGCATTGGTAACGCCTGCCCCGGCTTTGTTATTGACTCTTTGAGGCTTAAGATAGAGAGAGACATGAGTTCCGCCTCATTAATACTTGGGATCCGAGCAGACGGTTCGTGCAAAATAGGAATGGGACACATTATGCGCTGCCTGGCGCTTGCGCACGCTCTTCGTAGCAAAGGTGCGGAAGTGTTTTTTATTTGCAGAAACTATGATGTTTCGGTTCAAAAAAAGATACGCAGCGAGCGCTTTAGCTGTTATACAATCCAGTGCCCATCAGGTCAGCAACAAGATTGGAATGCGTCTTTGAAAGTTTTGAGGAGCCGCCGCGCAAATGCTCTGCTTGTTGACCACTATGAGCTTGGTCAATGGTATCATCGTGCGGTCAAGAGGAATGGCTACAAGCTGTTTGTAATTGTTGATCAGCCCTTGTTGAAAAAGTACTGGGCTGATGTAGTCTTAAACCAAAACGTAGAGAGTGATCCAAGAGACTATAGAGTCTTGCCGGGGACGAAGATCATTTGTGGTCCACGATATGCTTTATTGCGAAAGGAGTTCTTACTTTGTCGACTGACGAGGCGCTGCTATAGTGGCAACAATAGATTCAAAGTTCTTGTGACTCTGGGGGGAGCAGATCCCCGAAACCAGACTCTAAAGGTTCTCAAGGCGATAGTTCGTATTCCGCAAGTTTCGTATGGCACAGTAGTTCTGGGTATGGCTTTTAAGCATAGGACTAGTGTGATAGAATTCTGCCGGGACCATCCTAGGATTAAGTCAGTAGAAGTCCCCATCTCAATGGCGAGGCTTATGGCACAGGCGGATTTCGCCGTCAGCGGTGCTGGCTCTACATGTTACGAGCTTGCTTATATGGGACTTCCGTATCTAACCCTTGTATTAGCTCAAAATCAGAAGCACATTGCTTCGGGTCTAGCACGTCTTGGAGTATCTGCGAACCTTGGCAATTACTCGCACGTTTCAATAACGAGAATACGTTCTGTGGTTGAGCAGCTTCTTCGCCAACGCAAGAAAATGACTGCAATGAGTCGCCGAGGAAGAAAACTGGTTGACGGAAAAGGTTGCGAAAGAGTTGCTAATGTACTTATTTCTGCCTGTACGAGAACTGGATGTTGACGAATAGTAGACGCACGCGTGCGTACCATCTATCTAATGGTGAATAGTGATTCCTTACCATAATGTCCAGGGTGCACATAAGGCAGGTATCATTGACTTCATTTGCTAGTAGAATGAAAAATCTCTTGAATCTATGCTCATCAATGCTTTGAATAAGACTTCTTCTTGTGAGAGTATGAATTCGCGTTCATGGTTGGCACGTCGGATGATTGACGGGTAGGATCCCTGCAGAGCTGTTGACTCCGTCCTACAGCGCATATCAAAAAAGCCTGGATGATGAATAAATACGTTGAAATATTGGGCAGACGTATTGGTGCTGGTTATCCTACCTATATTGTGGCGGAGATGCCAGCCAATAATAATCAGGATTTTGATGCGGCCGTCGAGATTATCAAAGCTGCTAAGACCGCTGGCGCCGACGCCGACAAAATCCAGACTTATAACAATGATACTCTGACCACTGATTGCGATAATAAGTATTGCCGTATAGATAAAGGCCGCTGGTGTGCGGTCAATTTTTTACGTATCTTAACGGCAGAAGGCTGTCGAATTTTTCAACAAGTCTAAGACTCGGTGGGAGGAAGAAATCCCAAGCGCAGTTCGATGTCTTTATACTTTACATGAGAAAAGAGATCACGAACCTAATTAGTGACATATCATTCCTTGCGAATAAGGAATCAAGAGATGTCAGATAATATAAAAACTTACATTATAATGCAGGCGAGGGTGGCGTCTACAAGGTTACCAGCAAAGGTGTTAAAAGAAATTCTAGGCAATACGGTGCTCGAGCACGATATAGAACGTTGCCTACGGGTGAAGAATGTCAACGGCGTGATTATCGCCACCACTGTAGAGCCAGAAGCGGATAAAATTGTGGAAATCTGCCAGAAGTTTCCTCGCGAAAAAGTTAAATCCTACCGCGGCTCGGTGGAAGACGTGCTGGAGCGCTACTACGAAGCAGCCGCAAAGTTCGGATGTGATATAATTGTACGAATTACTTCTGATTGTCCTCTTTTAGATCCATCACTTGTCTGTGAAATGATA
>CAYVXD010000011.1:8011-51964 GCA_964454265.1 uncultured Candidatus Sumerlaeota bacterium
AGTTTATTAAAAGGGTATATGAAGAACTCTTACCGACAACGCCCAATTTTAATAGATTTGATGTTTTGAACTTATTAAAAACACACCCTGAAATTCGGTCAATTAATGAACAACGACGACAAAGGTAATATTTGTCTCTTTGTCAACAAAGTTAGAGTTTCAGGTCATATGCGCCCGAGGTGCACGGGGACTTGGAAGATTTTGAGCCGCCAGGGGAGGTCTTGTGGCCACTAGGCTGGCAGTGTTCAGATCGGCGGGCCCAAGATAGCAATATTTATTCTGTGGATACTACTTCAGGTGTTTCAGGATTCAATACGTAGTGGCATGTGATGGAAATCTGTGTAACATATGCGAATGAATGTTTCAAAAGCCAGATTGAGTATAGCTTTCGGCTTATATGTAACCTGTTAGGTCTGAGGCCTACGTTTGTCCAGCTTGCTGAGATCGAAGCGCGAACCGAACAGAGCAATAAACCAATCATTTCCTACGGTCTTGTGAAGCCGGACATTACGGGAGTTCCGCATATTCACATCTATGAATCCGACTTCTGGAGTATGGGCTACTTGACGGAAGCTTCGCTGCCGCAACGACCACTGCCTCGCTACCATGATCTTCCAGTCTTGTACTCAGCCCGAGCTGAAGGCGAGCAGTTTGTGAATGAAGAGGATCGTCGTGCTGAGCTCCTCATTGATATTGTTGCTTCGGTCTTTTTTCTGGCCACACAGTATGAGGCTGTGGTACACAGGGAGCGCGATCAGCACGGCCGATTTCCCGCATCAGCTAGTTTGGCATTGCGAGAAAATTTCTTGCAGCGGCCGCTTGCGCACGAGTATGCTGAGCTGCTCTGGGCGCAGTTAAGGCGCCTCGTCCCTGATGCCAATCGGCGTACCTGGCTACGTGATGCTGACTTTGCTGTTTTGGTGAGCCACGATGTGGACGTGTTCTGGAAATATTCGACTCGCTCGCTCTTGGGACATCTTCTTGGTAGAGCGAGGAACCGCAACTGTGGTAGCGATGATCCAGGGCAATTCTACAGGGGGTTTGTGCGAGTTCGTTTTCGCCGGCAGCAGGATCCATATCAGAGCTTCAGTTACCTGCTTGAGCGAGAAGCCCGAGCAGGATGCCGTGCAAGTTTTTACTTTCGCGCCGGGAGGGGAAGTTCGCTTGATGGGCCGACATATCTGCGCAGCCGGGCGGTGCGCTCAGCGCTCTCGGCGATTCAGGCACGCGGGTGTGAAGTCGGGCTGCATGGGAGCTATAACAGCGCCCACTCGTTGCGCAAACTGCAGCGCGAAAAAGCCCGTCTGGAATCCGCCGCTGGAGAGCCAATCGTGGGAAACCGCTTTCACTACCTGCGATTTTGTATTCCGGACACATGGCGCTATCTCGCGCAGGCTGGCTTGCAATACGATGCAACGCTTGGATTCGCTGATAATGAGGGTTTTCGCTGCGGATTGTGCGTCCCTTTTCGACCCTATGATCTTCTGGAAAATCGAGAAATTGGCATCTGGGAGATTCCATTAATCGTGATGGATACGACGCTCAGATTCCATCGTGGGCTTAGCGCCGACCAAGCCCTCAAGACCATCCTGACTTTCATGGAGACGGTGAAACGCTTCAGAGGCGTGTTTGTGATCGTATGGCATAACTCATCGTTTGACGAGCAATTGTGGGCTGGATGGAAGAAGGTTTTCGAGGGCTTCTTAGACCATCTGCATAGTGAACGTGTCTTCTGCGGCACCGGCGCTGAAATCATCGGCATGTGGGAGCGATACCTGTGGCAATTCGCTCCCACGGGTACGGGCCACGGATCGGACTGACTTGTAATCTCGGGGTCCAAGGAAGCCGCTTTTGAACATATTATGAGAAACAGGAAGGGGACAAACGAATGCGTGCAGTTATCCTAGCCGGGGGAAAGGGAACCCGGCTTAAGCCCTTTACGACGAGTTTGCCTAAACCGCTAATGCCTATTGGCGACACGCCAATCCTTGAAATCGTTCTCAAACAGCTCAAGAAATATGGGTTTAATGATATCACCCTGGCTGTCAGCCATTTGTCGGAGCTGATTCGGGCCTTTTTTAACGATGGCAGCAAATGGGGTGTGCAGATCAGTTATTCAATCGAAGACACGCCGCTTGGAACCATGGGTGCGTTAAATCTGATTGCAGATTTGCCAGAGAATTTCCTGGTGATGAATGGCGATGTGCTCACGGATTTTCATTTTGGTAAATTCTATGAATCCCACCTCCGTGATCGGGCAATGCTCTCTGTTGCGACAATTCAGCGAGAGGCCCCTATTGATTTCGGTGTCTTAACGATGGGGGAGAGCCAGCAGATAACGGGCTTCAAGGAAAAGCCCACCTATACGTTTGACGTCAGTATGGGAATTTATGCGTTGAATCGGAAGGTTCTGAGGTTTATCCCTGAGGGTACGCTATTTGGGTTTGACCATCTGGTACTGGCTCTGCTTGGATCCGGCGAGCCTGTTCGCGCCTATCAGCATCGCGGATTCTGGCTCGACATCGGTCGGCCAGAGGACTACGACAGGGCTAATAGCGACTATGTAAACTATGGAACGGAGGTCTAGCACCGTGGATTGGAGCGGGAAGAAAGTGCTGGTGACAGGAGCAGGGGGTTTTATCGGCAGTCATCTGGTGGAGCACCTTGTTGCTCTTGGAGCCAGGGTTCGGGCGTTTGTGCGCTACAATTCCCGGAACAGCTATGGTTGGATTGATACGTTCCCTGATGAAATCAGAGGCGCAATGGAAGTATTTGCCGGTGACATTCGTGATGCAGAAAAAGTTCGTGAGGCAAGCAAAGGGATCGAATACATTTTCCATCTCGCAGCACTGATTGCCGTTCCGTATTCCTATTCTGCTGTGGAATCCTACATTGACACGAACATTCGGGGTACGTTGCACGTTCTCACGGCGGCGCGCGCTGCAAGAACGTGTCGCGTCATCCATACGTCAACGAGTGAGGTATATGGCGCTGCGCGGAAGTTCCCGATTCGCGAGGATGAGCTGCCACGGCCCCAGTCGCCCTATGCTGCATCAAAACTCGCTGCAGATATGCTGGCGCTGAGCTTTCACCGGTCGTACGACTTGCCAGTGGCGGTGATTCGTCCGTTCAATACGTACGGTCCTCGCCAGTCGGCCCGTGCCATTATCCCTACAATAATTCTTCAATGCCTGGAAAGCGGCAACGAAATTGCCCTAGGGGCTACGCATCCGACCCGTGACTTTCTTTACGTTCCTGATGCAGTTAAGGGATTTATTCGCATTGCGGAATCAGAATCAGCGAAGGGTGAAATAGTTAACATCGGCACCGGAACCGAAATTTCGGTCCGGGATGTAGTAGATCGTCTGCAAAGGCTGTGCGGTCGGCAATTTCGCATTACGCAGAGTGCGGAACGATTACGGCCCGAGCAGAGTGAGGTGGAGCGGCTCTGCGCTGACATTCGCAGGGCGCACGAGCTCATTGCCTGGCAACCTGAAGTTGATCTGGACGAAGGGCTCCGCAGTACGCTTGAATGGTTCCGAGATCATCGGAACTATTACAAAGCCGGCCGGGACTATGTGATATGAAGTTCCTGGAGAATTTATCATAGCGTTGTGCCCAGGTGATCAGTGTGTAGCTCCATGGTTGAGTGGAAAAGGCTGCTTTTGAACCGTGGTAGGCTATTTTCCCTTGATAACAGGTTGCCGGATGCAAGGAAGATGCAGCGGCGTGCCAGTCTTTTATAGATGTGGCTGGCCGAAGATTTGCGGGGCGCACTACGACGCCATATTAGCGTAGTCACGTCGCGAGACAAGGTCGGTGAGTCGAAGCATGGCATTCATAGACAAACAGCGCAAACAGCGACGCGGGCGCAGAAGCCATAAGGGCCGAGTTGCGTCTTTCTTTCAGCAGATTCGCATAGACAAGCTGATGCTCGCTATTATCGTGATTGCCTGTTTACTGCGGCTGCCTGATCTTGGGCGCCAGAGTCTCTGGATTGACGAGATGTGTGTGCACAACGATTCACGCAGCAGCATAGAGAGAATCTTTAGAACGGTGCATCCGGTGACATTTCTGCTGGCTCGCCTGAGTATGACGTTTGGACAGTCGGAATTCTTTTTGCGGCTGCCAAACGCCCTTGTCGGCATTCTGAGCGTCGTGTTCATGTTTCTGCTGGCCAGGCGGCTTTTCGGGCTTCAGACGGCATACGTCGCGGCCGTGCTGCTCGCCTTTTCACCCTACCATATTTATTATTCGCAGGATGCGAATTACTATTCTCAGATGATGTTCTTCTCGCTGCTAACGTACTACTTGTTGTTCACCTTTTTTGACAAGCGCACGTTCGGACCGCTAATTCTGCTTGTTCTGGTGAGTTTTGTAAATTTCAAGGTCCACCTATTCAATGTTTTCGTCGTTCTCAGCGAAGGGCTGCTTCTTCTTGGATGGCTGATTATTGATGGGAGGTTTCTGCGTGAGAAGGCCGCCGCAGTCGCGCAGCTCTTCCAGCGCGGTCGTGTAGTTGTAATCCCTGTGGCTGGAGTTTTTCTGGCTGGTATGGTCTACATAGCTTATCGCATTGCCACGCTGGTGCTACGCCTGGCTGTGGCAAGTATTGGGCCTGCGCGAGCTGAGAATGTGGAGTTTAGCTTTGGCTTTTTCTGGAAGCTCGCCACCGACTACGGCATCGCATTTCAGGATTACTCAGTGCGAAATTTTGTCCTTACTGGCGTGGTTGTCTTCTTTTTCCTCGTTGGCCTTGGCTATTGTGCTCTTCGTCGCCGCGATCTCTTGTTTCTAGTGCTCATACTGTTTTCCATGCCGTTTGTTGCACTCATGATCAAGCCTGTTGGGCATTTTTATCACCCGCGCTACACCAGCTTCATTGTCCCGCTTTACGTGCTCTGTATTAGCCTGGGCCTCAGGTCAACTGCGGGATGGGCTGCACAACGTTTGACCTCCGGCGCCGGCCAGAACCGTGCATCAAACGTAGTCCTGGTGTGTCTTGTGATTGCATTTCTGGCAGGGTTCTTTCCTAATCTCTATCGCTACTATGCGGGGAACAAACAGAACTGGCGAGGAGCAGTGGAATATTTGCGAGCGAACGTCAAGCCAAGGGAAGCAGTGACGAGTTACCTCTTTTGCGATAATTCGAGTCTGCGCTTTTACTACAATTTATTAAATATGGATAAATCGCAGCTCTTTAAGTTGCGCGAAGTGTATGGAATTCCTACTATGGCGCTTAATCAGCTAAAGCGGCTGTGTTATGAGAAGCCTGGTGTGTGGGTGTGCTCGTCATACAGGCGCTATGAGCCAAAGTTGCTCTTTCAGTGGGTGGAGAAGTACTCCACCCAGGAGCTCTACTTACCCTCGCTTCATCCCATGGAGATTAACCGAGAACAGAAAGAGGTGGTCGTTTACCGCTGGAAATATCCGGAGCGATACGTCTATCCGCCAGCAGTTTACCGATATCTGTTCGCGACGAAGCGTCAGGTGGATGACCTCCCCGCACTGCCTGAGCGCGGGATCATAGATGCTGAAGTGGAGAATGTCTTTGTCTCCTTTCCTCAATCCGGGGAACTGCGGCAAGAGCTCCTCTTTGAGAGCACTTTTCCCTACACTATTCGGATAGCGGCAATCAATAATGGCGAAACGCAAATCCCGGTTCACATTTCTCTTGATGACCGCCAGATTGGAACTCTTGCTCTAGGACCCACGAACAGGGTTCAAGTGCAGACTCTGACGAGTGTTCCGATTGAAAGCGGAGTGCACATTGTAAGCTTGCAACTGGAACGTTCCACTAACTCCGAGCCAGAGGATCTTCTTATTGGATGGCTGGAAATTGCACCACCGGCTGATGTGCCATGGCGCATCGAGGCTGAGGCTCCCTGGCAAACGCATCCGACTTCGTTTAACAAGATTCGGAGAATTGACGACCGCATGAGTTTCGTCATGAAACGCAACAGTTTCGCTGATTATGAAACCCTGATTTCGACTGATGCAACCTATGCCTTTACGCTCTCTGCTCTAAACGATCGGCCTGGCCCGGTATTGCTCGAGGTGCTCGTGGATGACCGGGTCAAGGGAATTCTGTCGTTCAGCAAAGCAGACGACACATGGAGTACCCAGACCTTTCCACTCCAGCTCAGCAACGGTAGGCATACGCTGACGCTGCAGTTTGTTAGTGAGATGTCCGTGGACGAAGGATTGCCCCCCGAGCAGGATAATGACGCCGTGCTAGACCACTTCACCCTGCGGCAGATATCACCAGGCGAGATAATTGAGGATGATCGCATTGATATCAGCAAGTTGTTGATGCTGCCACCAGTTCTAGGCCGCGTGGTTCTGGAAGATCCGAATCAACCCACTGGTTTGTCTCCAGGATGGCAATTGACCAAGCCGGTAAAGTATCGATTCGAAGCAATTGACGAGCTGGAAGGCGAGACCGCTATCCGTATTGACATTGACCGTGATGAGAACAAGGTGGCGCTGTTTACACCTCCTTTCCCAGTTAAGCCGCGCGCGCTGATGTATTTTTCTGCCAAACTTCGGGTACAAAGTCTGGCCAATCAATCCGCCAATATCATCGTGGCGTATTTTGACAGAGGCGGACAGTCCATCGCGCAACAATGGGTGAACATGGAAGGAATTACCGGCAGTACTGATTGGGTGAGACAAGTCTATTTGCGCAGCGTCCCTGAGGGTGCCACTCGAGCAACTATCGGCTTTACGGTCTATGCCAACTCTACCAACTACTATCCGCAATCAGGGAATGTGTGGATCAGCGATTTTCGGTTCGAGCCGTACTAGTCCGTAGTCGTCAACGTGTCGCCTTAGGCCTCCATCAAGTTCGATCCCACGTTCTTCGTGCAACGAGTTAGCGTCGGACAACTCAGATGGCAGCGCAGAAGATAAACGAGACAGAAATGCTTGCTGGCAATGGATGCTCCAGGCATCGTCGCACTTCCGTGATCGAGCGCGTTCAATCTGTATTTTCGGCCTGTGCCCCAAGGGATCCGGGCCGCAATTATTGGCTTTGCCATTTATTCGAGCAGTGTGATGCCGACGGTTGAGACCGGGTACGTGTGGTTTGATGATTTCCGCTTTGAGAGCTACTCACTTTACTAGCATAGCATGTCTAGAAGGACCGCAAGACAAGCATGGAGATTATTCAGCGTAAAGGATCATTGGTAGTTCAGACGTTGCGCTATTCACTCCACTGGCAGGCAGCAAGGGGGCTCTACGTCTTTCTGCACACCGCGGCATTTCACCAGCCGCTGTTAATTCCTTCTGCATGCCAGCCTCCCCACAAACAAGATTACGAGATGAAACTGGACCAGCAGCCTCGAGTGACGCACAAATCTGCGTCTGAGGTGCATTTACAGTGGAATGGCAAAAGCAGCAGATGGTTACGCAAAGACTACGTGTTCGTATGCAGGGAAGATGTGCTCGAATACTTCTACATACTGTATGGGAGGGGGCGAATTGACGCGCTGCGGTTTTTTGAAGTAACCCCATCGGCCACCATGCGCAATGCATGGGGAATTCAGAGCCGCTCAAGGACTCAGGTCCACCAGCGCACTCTGCGGTTGGCTTCTCCTGTGCGGTTTGGTGCGGTGTTCAATCCCGAGCCCAATGGTGACGATCAGCAGCTTATCAGTGCAACACAGAATGCAAAGATTAGCGTGAATAACGATCCGGCCTATTGCGGCCAGAACTGGTTTTTTACCCCCGGGATTCTCTGCTTTGCGTTAGGCAAGCCCGCAGAACGGCACTGGCTTGGGGCAGGGCTCGTTGTTAATCCCGGCAGCTATAACTTTAGCGACTATGAGTATCGGGGCGGCACATGCTTTGGCCTTGCCCTGCGCTACTTCGGATACACAAAAGTTCGGGGACGTTTCGAGTCGCCCCATCTCCTGTTTACCTTCGGGAGTTCAGGGGCAGAGGTAGTGAAACGCTATGTCGAGCGGCTGGCAGAACACGGTCACGTTGAGCTTCACCCAAAGCGACAGCCAGGTTGGTGGCGCGGCCCGATTGTGTGTGGCTGGGGCGAGCAATGCTATCAGAGCGATTTTTTTGGTCTCAAGGGGGCAAAGGATAGGCCTGAGGAGAAATCCGCTCCCATGTACGCCAACCAGGCTAATTACGAGCAGTTCGTCCGGCTACTCAAGCACCGGCGGCTGCCATATCGCATATTGATCATTGACGATAAGTGGCAGAGCGAGCGGGGCCTTCCAGCGCCAGACCCCGGAAAATGGCCTGATCTACGCGGGTTCATTGACCGCATGCATCGGCAGAGAAAGAGGGTGCTTCTCTGGTGGGGGCTCTTTACGGGCGAAGGAGTGCCCAGCGAGATGTGTATTGTCCAAAACGGCAGAAAGCTGAGTGAGGATCCGACCCATCCGGCATTTCAGCGCAAGCTCAGGCGTGCAATTCGGCTCATGCTTTCCTCGAGTCGCGGCTGTTTGAACGCCGACGGATTTAAGATTGACTTTACGGCAAATATTCCGAGCGGTTATGGATGCCGCCTGCATGGCTCAATCTGGGGCATCGAGCTTCTGAAAGTCTATCTGGATCTCATCTATTCGACAGCCAAGCAAGTCAAGCGCGATGCACTGATTATTGCCCATGCAGCGAATCCCTATTTTGCCTCTGTCATTGATATGTTGCGTTTGAACGACATCTGTAACGCACGGCAATCTGTAGTTGGTAAAATGCGCTTTCGCGCCCGTATGGCCAGGTTGGCCAACCCCTATTGGCTAATTGATATGGATAACTGGCCTTGTCCAAGCCTGAGAGCCTGGCGTGCATATATGCGTGTGCAGCCACGCCATGGTGTGCCCTCGCTTTATTATCTCACGCACATTGACACGACCGGCCAGCGGATTCCAGATGCCGCATGGAAGGAACTCCGGACACTCTGGAATCGGTACTTGAAAAGCGTGCGGTGAGAAGCCGCCTATCAGCTTACATCCCCTGTGACATCCTCATGGTGGTAAGAAAGGAAGTCTTCATTGGAGGGATGCGGCCGGAGTGTATGGACAAGGATGTTCTTTTCAGGAAGCATTTTCTTAAGGTCTTTGTGAAGAGGAGGACAGAAGAACACTGAGGCATTGTTGAGCTTATGGAGAAGTCGCTTGCCTTTGCCGCTATAATTTGTCACCTCAATCTTTGTTTTGCCTGGATAGGTCTTCGCGAGATGTTTGAGCATCTTAAGTGTTTTGACGTTCTCGCCGGCCAGATTGAGCGTAATTCTTATAGTCTCCTCCGCAGCTTTTTGCACCTCCGCCATGGTGTGGATGCAGTGGGCTCTTATCATGCTCTGGTCTTTGTTGCCACAAATGCGTCCACCGATCAGCACAGGTAGGGTGCTCGTAAGAGCTCGTCCAGCGCGTTTAGCAACTCTTGGGGGGACGCTTACCAGATAGCCTTCGAAGTCCAGAATCAGTGCGGTGTCGCTGCCCACCAGGGGGCCCTCGCGATCAATGTGGTCAATGTAACCTACCAGATATTGATAAGTCCCTTCGAGTTTTGGCGTGATACCATACGGGCTGATCGCCCGTATTCTGCGGATAAGATCCTGATACGGCGACAATGGATCGCAGGTTATGGCGTATCCGCCAGCGTCAATTTCATACTTGATAAGGGTTTCAAGTGGGAGCTCTGCCACCTCTGATGTCCCGGCGTCCGAGGTCGTGGTTGACTCTACCTTAATGCCGGGCAAGTCAAAGAAAGACGGCGTAAGATCCTCCTCTCCCTCTTCCTTTTGACGCGTAGTCTGGATCAGCCCCGGAAGCATTTGCAGCATCTGTGAGCGCTTGGTGCCAAACGAATCCAAAACTCCAGTTTTAATCATACTGACAATCAGACGTGCATGCAGAAGTTTTGGATCTGTGCGCTTACACAAATCTTCCAGATCGTTGAATGCTCCACCTTTTCTGACGGTTTCGATTTCACGAAAGGCTTTTTCACCCATGCCGTGCACAATCATCATACCTGTGCGGATGGCCTTGCCTTCCTGAGTAAACGTATAGCTGCTGAGATTGACGGCGGGAAGCAGAATTCTTATGCCCATATAGCGCGCTTCGCGGAGGAGAATAGTGAACCGCTTGCGATGCTGATGCGAGTTCGTCAGGATGGCAGTCATGAAGGAAACCGGATAGTGAGCTTTCAGATACGCACACCAGTAGGTCAGGATACAATCAGAAATTTGATGCACAATATTGTGATCGCTTGCGCTCGTCTTTGTTCGATTCCGAGCGCTCTCGCTTTTGACCTTCAGCAGCTGGAGAATGTTACGGGGCCGATGAACCCGTAGCAGAGACTTCAACGTTATGGAGTGGAACGGTGGAATGCCGTTCGTGAGTCCACGGCTGAGGAGCTGAAACGTAGGCGCGTCGTCCAAAGGGATTTTTTCGAGGCTGAATGAGCGGTTTTCCTGGTTGCGGATCCAGAATATCGTATCGTCAAGAATGTCGAGTAGGGGACGAGCAATAATATTGAGATGAGGAAGTCCAAGTAGATCGAGGGATGCAGCTTCCATCTGAGTCACACCAAGCGGAGTGTTGCTGAACTCGCGTGGCACCAACTCGTTCAGATGCTCACCGGAAATCACCAGGTGCCCTGTCATTGGCTTTAATGCGCGCGGTCGCGGATGCAGCGAGGCGATGATACTGGAAAGGAGGCGCGGAGTTGTAAGCGCCAGTCCCTCCGAATCTTGATTCACCAGATCCCATAACAAGCTGGCCGAGCACGATGATTGCGACTGGAAAGCAGGTGAGGCCAGCAATCCCCCGATGCGGTGCTTCGGCACGTTTGCCCACAGGCACAGTTCCGTCAAGAGTGTTCCTTTGTGCCAATACTGGTACTTCCCCACGGTTGCAAGGCAAGACTCCGGATACAGCTGTTGCAGATAGGTCGTGATAGTCGTAAGGTGCTTTGTTGGCACCTCAATGGTCAGCACGGGAGAGTGTGCTTCGCCTACAATGAATCCCTGAAACTTGATATGGTACTCAAGAGGATCAATGTCTGTAAGGCCCAGCACGTATGCAACAACGCTGGAGACAATGTTTCCCTTCCCGATTCCTTTTATGATGTGTTTTTCACGAAGAAACTGCGTGAGTTTCTGAAGAAGGATTATGCAGTGAATTAAGCCGTTATTTTTAATGTAGTCGAATTCTTCGTTCAAGCGGTCTTTCAGCTCGTTGCTGAGGAAACCATACTTTTTTGTAGCTTCACGAAATGCCAGATCCCATAGAACCGACTCAGCGTCCTGTCCCCGATCAAAGTCCAGTAGCGGAAAACGCGGAGGACGAGGCTCGAGCACAAAGCGACAGCGCTGTGCAATCTCCACAGTTGCCTGGATCGCCCTAGGATGCGCAGCAAATTTCTCGCTCATCTCCGCTTCGCTGGCTAAATGGCGGGTGACCTTGCCAGGGCGATAGAGAGCATCTACTGTCGCGTCAGGTCGGACAGGCGTGCGCTTGAGAAACTGGAAGCACAGGTCTTCTTCTGGATGCAGGTGATGAACATTATTCGTTGCCACGGTTGGAATGCCGAGGAAATGTGAAAGCTGAATTAGACGATTGTTCACAACACCTCGCTGCGGTTCTCCTGTTTCCTGAAGCTCGAAATAGACATTCGTCTTCCCCAACGCGCTCACCAGTGCCTCCAGGTACCGCTCAGTTACCTCAGGATTCCGCCCGAGAAGCAGGTGTGCAAGTTCCCCCCGGATGCAGCCTGTCAGGGCCAGCAGCCCTGTGCCATGTCGCGCGAGGTCGCTAAACGCTACATAAGGCCTGCCCGTACCAGCGTTCTTATGTGCCAGCGTTATTAGCGAGACGAGGTTGCGATAGCCTTTTTCGCTCTCTACGAGGAGGGTAAGGTGATGTGTTGAGCCAGAATAATGGGAAGTCTCAAAGGGAAGAACGTCGAGTTCACATCCGATGATTGGCTGAAGCCCGCAACTGCGGGCCGTTCGAGTAAATTCGATAATCCCACCGAGGGAGTTATGATCCGTCAGTGCCAGCGCTCTCATGCCAAGCTGCTGCGCCTTATGCACCAGTGCGGAAACTGACGGAACACCATCGCTGAGGCTAAAGTGACTATGAACGTGACAGTGGACAAACTGCTGGAGCGCCATTCCTACAATCGTCTCGAGATCGGTTTATATACTGCCGCGGCACACTGCGCAATGAATGTCGAAAATTCTTGAGCAACCCTGGATATGTGTCTGCTTCAACGCTAACAATTTTGCGCACTATAGTGGTAGATGTCAACCGTTTAAGCATCTGACGGCTAGTGCGGCTGGTATGGAACTTTTGCATATTCCCACGTTTTTTTGCTTTACTGCCTTAAAGATCGTCTGTATTTTACGTCTGAATTTGGCTGAAGCGTCCTTATCGGGTTTGAGGGCAAAAGAAACAAGTTGCAAATAACAGAACGTGTCTGCAAGGAAATCCTCTACTATGCAGGCTTTGCATAATGCACGGTCACGGCCGTTAACGTGGATTCTGGGATTTGTGTTTCTTGGAATTCTTGGCGGCAGTTTTAATCTCTTCGGCACCCGATTTACTTCAACAAGCCTTTTCCTGGGGTTTTATCTTCTTCTGTACCCTGCGGCAATCGTTTTTCTGATAGTGATGCTCAGCATCGGCATTGGCCATGCCGCTTTGCAGATACTCCGGCTGTCTTTTCCCCGACATCGCTACGAGTATTATTTCTCAGCCCTGCTGGGACTTGGCATAGTGTCGCATGCCGTGCTGGTTATGGGCCTGTTGCAAGGTTACCGGCATCACTGGGTGATGTTTGCAATGCTGATCGGGCTTCTGGTCGTGGCCAGACGAATTGCAACGTTTTTCCGTATTTTTTGGCAATGGCTGAGTCGGCAGGTTGTGTCCCCATGGCAGGCTGGTGAAATGCTGCTGCTATTTCTCGTGGCGGTTTGTGTGATCATGTATCTCGCCGCTGCCATGACACCGCCCGTATATTACGATGTGCTTGAGTATCATCTTGGTGTGCCGAAGATATATATCCAGCACGGAGGGATTTGTCCGATCCCGTACAACTTCTTCAGCAGCCTTCCATGCAGTGTTGAAATGCTCTATGTTCTGGGATTGTTGTTGGAAGGGGAAGTAAGTAATGGCACGCCTCACCTGATCACTTTTATCTTCTACGCACTGAGCGGGGTGGGAATCTTTCTGATGCTATTGCGTTTGGGGCTGAAGCGCATGTGGTGCCTTGCCGGGCTTGTTTTGTTTTCCATCCATCCGATCATCTTCAAGAGCAGTCTCGATGCATTTAACGATCTTGGTACCAGCGGCTTTATCATTGCTGCGCTTGTGGCGTGGGTGTTTTGGATTCAGGAGCGCCACCGATCGTATTTTTTTCTGAGCGTGGTGTGCTTAGGATTTGCGATTGCTACGAAATACACAGCTATAGGTCTCTATGTGATCCCATATTGCATACTACTTTTTCCCCTGGGGCTATTTTTGTGTGGCATCGGCAGGCGCCCGACAGAATCAGCGGCCCAGGACGTCACTCCAGGTATCAAAGCAGCCGGCAGTAACGTAGCCGCTAAAGCTGAAGTCACTCGATTTTTTAGGGCGTATATTGTCTCTTTGATCTGTTTGGTCGGGATTATCGTGCTCGTATTTGCGCCAATTGCGATCAAGAATCTCATTTCAACGGGTAATCCTGTGTACCCATTTCTTTCCGCGATTTTTCCCGTGTCGGGCTGGACTTCGGAGCAGGCAGAGTTTCTGGTGAATGTTCATCATCCCGTTCCGCTTTTGTCTTCCACATACGTTGCGACAGTTTTGGATCGCACCACGATGCCCGGCATCTTTTTTCTAGTAGTTCCTGTTCTGGTTTTCTTTTTGCGTAAAGTCATATCCATCGAGGTTGGATTAATGGCATACGGTGTACTGGGTTTCCTGGTGTGGAACCTCCTGGCAGAGAGCGCAGATAGGTTTCTTACGTCCTACATTGCGGTGGCTGTAATTGTGGCAATGCTGGTGATCAGCGAAGTTGGCTCATGGCGCGTTATAGGCCCTATTGCACTGTGTGGATGCGCACTCTTCGGCCTTGCCGGGATGTATGTACTCTTCGCCAAGTCTCAGGCCATACATATTCCCCAGGTAGCTTTAGCTATCGATTCCCGAAGCGAGTTTCAGAAGCCATTTCTGGGACCGCTCGCTGATGCTGCACACTTTGTCAACACGCAGCTGGAGCCGGATGCCAAACTGCTGTTCATTTACGAAGCACGGACGTATCCGTTCGATACGCCGGTTGTTGCCAACACGGTGTTTGACCAAAGTCCTCTATTGCTCATGGCAAAACAGGTTTCTTCTGCGCAAGCTCTCGCAGGCCTGCTCAGGGCACAAGGCTTTACGCACTGTCTTGTAAACGAGCATGAACTCAAGCGCCTTATTCAGTTTTACGGGCCACGGGATGAGCTCCGAGAGCGTGGACTTGAGCCGTTGCTCGAATCAGCACCACATCACCTGATTCGTTATCCGGAGTTCTACGCGCCTTATTTCCTGGATCCAGAATATCCACAGCACGAAGGAAAGTTACGTCAGTTTCTGTGGCTTCTGCGCCAGTCCGTTATATTTCAGGAAGGACATGAAGGTGGGCCTCAGCTTTACATTGCACGGGTGCCCTAAATGTGTTTTCCAACCATTTCATGGAGAGGAGGTAGATAAATGTCGGCTGATTTTCTTTCCGAGCTGTTGAGTGAAATGAGCAACCGGGCCTGGGGCCCGCACATGGTGATTCTGCTGGTTGGAACCGGTCTGTTTCTAACTGTGCGGCTTAGGTTTCTCCAAATTCGCAAGCTGCGCCACAGCATTGAATGCATCTCAGGGAAGTATGACGATCCGCGAGAAGCAGGCGATATAACGCACTTCCAGGCATTGTGCGCCGCGCTCTCCGCAACAATCGGCACAGGCAATATTGCAGGTGTCGCCACAGCCATTGCTTCGGGCGGGCCAGGGGCAGTCTTCTGGATGTGGGTGACCGCCCTTGTCGGTATGGCCACAAAGTATACCTCATGCTCACTGGGGCTTAAGTACCGTATAATTCATAAAGACGGGAGTGCCAGCGGAGGGCCGATGTATTTTCTCGCGCGAGGGCTTGGCTTTAAGTGGCTGGCCGTGATGTTTGCCTTCTTCGCAATGGTCGCTTCGTTTGGAATTGGCGACATGGTGCAAGCCAATTCTGTGGTTGATGGCCTGGGGTTTGTTCTGCCTGAGAAGATTGGCGAGGCTACTCTCTTTTCTATTCCTGTTTACAAGTGGGTTGTAGGCCTGGTCCTTGCTCTACTCGTGGGTCTTGTAATCATAGGCGGGATTCGCCGGATCGCCAAGGTAGCCTCGCGCATAGTCCCGTTCATGTGTGTGGTATACGTTCTAAGCGCCCTGGTTATTCTTGTCATTCATGCGGATAAGCTTATCGAGGCATTTGGCATGATCTTTCGCTATGCTTTTACACCTTATGCAGCAGGGGGCGGCTTTATGGGAGTAGTGGTGCAGCAGACGATCCGTTATGGTGTTGCCCGCGGCGTGTTCTCGAACGAGTCGGGCCTGGGCAGCGCACCAATGGCACACGCGGCCGCAAAAACCCGGGAAATGGCGCGCGAAGGATTTGTAGCCATGATCGGGCCCTTTATTGATACCATCATCATCTGCTCCATGACCGCACTTGTGATTATCTCAACCGGCGTTTGGAACAGCGGCGAAACCAGCGCATCGCTCTCGGCTCTGGCCTTCGAGACGGGACTCCCCATATACGGCCTCGGTAAGTTCATCGTCTCCTTTGGGCTGATCTTCTTCGCCTACTCGACTATGATCAGTTGGTCGTATTATGGCGACCGATGCAGTGAATATCTGTTTGGGCGGAGAGCCATTATGCCATATCGCTGCCTCTTCACCGTTTTTGTTCTTATTGGGGCTGTGGGGAGTCTTCAGCATATATGGCTTATCTCTGACATTATGAATGCGTTCATGGCATTCCCGAACCTGGTGGCGTTGCTCGGACTTTCAGGCGTTGTGGTGGCAGAGACCAGGAGCTATCTGAAACGCTACAATGTTTAACAAGACCCAATCTCGGTGCTTTGCTCCGGAGCACAACATAATGTGAAGTCTTAGGAAGTCTTGTACAACGTTTATCTGATGTGTCTGAGTCTGGCACCGAAGAAACCGTCTATTTGATGAATGTGGGGAATGGTGCGGAGAAAACCGTCTGATCCCAGGAGCACCTTGAGGGTGTCAGGGATTTCCTCACGGCTCGTATCCACACGAAATCCGTGGTGAGTTTGGAGAAACCGTTCGACAATCAGCTCGTTCTCGTCGGGTGTCATTGTGCAGGTGCTATAGATCAGGAGCCCGTTTAGCCGAACGATGCGGCTCGCCGCTGAAAGAATATCCAGTTGAAGTTGCGCAAGACGCGCGATGTCTGCCCGCCGCTTTTTCCATTTAATATCGGGGTGACGCCGGATTGTTCCAAGTCCTGTACACGGGGCGTCCACCAAAACTTTATCAACAGGGTAGCGAGAATAATGATCCAGTAGCTCCGGGCTGAGCACGTGCGGTTTGACGGATCGGATGCCAAGCAAAGTGCAGTTTTGCGCGAGACGTTGAAGGTCGTCCGGATGCTGGACGCAGGCAAGAATTTCGCTGCCATCGCTCTGGAGCTGGGCAAGATGAGTTGCCTTGCCGCCAGGTGCTGCGCAGTAGTCAATCAGCCGTTCCCCTGGCCGAGGGTTTACGTAATGTGCGATCAGCTGCGAGGCTTCGTCCTGGACGTACGCCAGGCCTGCCTGAGTCAGTGAAGCCACTGTCTGCCACGCCTCAGCAGTAGGCGGCTCAATCCGCACGGTATCAACCGCGAACGCCCCACGGTTGATCTTTGCCCTGCCAACCGTCTTTTTTATCGTGTTGATCAGCTCATCTGGAGAGGTACGAAGCGTATTCACACGCATATCCAGAGGCGCGACTAGATTGTTGAATTCCAGGAGTGCCTCGGCTTCCTTCTTGCAATACCACTCAATGAAGAGCTTGACCATCCACGGCGGGTGAGAATATTTGATGCTGAGGTAGTGCGCAAAATTCCTGGCCTTGTCTGGAAGTAGGGGAGGGGCTTCGGCACGCAGCAGGTTTCGTAAGATCGCATTGACGAGTTTCGCATGGGCAGGCCGACCGTAGCGTTTTGCCAATGTGACGGCCTCATCCACAAGGGCGTACGAAGGAATTCGCGTCAGAAACAGGGCCTGGTATGTGGCGATCCGCAGGATATGGCGGATATCGTCTGGCAGGCGTTGCATGGGTTCGCGCAAAAGTGAGCTGAGTACATGATTAAGATATCTCAGCTGGCGCACGACACCGTAGCTCAGTTCGGTAGCCAGCCGAGCATCGGCGGCTCGTAACTTGCTGGCCTCGAGATACTCGTGGAGAACCTGATCGCACGGAGGCGCGGAGCGGGGCAGTCCTCGTTTAAGGACCTGTAGTGTAATTTCTCTGGGATTCGTTAGTTGGTGTGCAAGAGGGCCCTGTTCATCACGTCTCATCTTAAATGATATGGGTGCACCTCAATAAAAGGGGCATGCCTCCAGCAGGTGGGAGGGATGTTTAGAAAAAGGGCAAGTGGCCTGCGCCTTGTGTTCTTGATCTGGCGAGACATCTGCCACTCTTCAACAGCTCGAACCGTCAGGCGCGCTTATTCTACACCGTCCCTTTTGCTTTGGCCTATCAGCTAGACTTCAGACTCCTTCTCCTCAGCTTCGCTTTCGGCCTTCCTCTTCTGAATCGCCGCAGCCATGTATTGTACAATTCCCCAGAGAACGTACATGCCAAATCCGATAAATACCAGGAGCTCGATAAATTGGTTCAGAAACACCAGCATGGAGATGATCACACTGATCGAGACCAAGTAGTCAAAAGGGTTGCGTTTCTTTACCTTAGTGTTCCTTAAACTCGGGTATGGAATTTTGCTGACCATTAAATAGGATAGTCCAACCATTAAAATTGGGAGAAAGATTTTTTGAGCGGCGAGGTGCTGGTATTGCTGGAATAGGAGAAAACTCGATACAATTGTTCCTCCAGCAGCAGGGATCGGAAGCCCGATAAAGACTTTTTTCTCCTCCGAGGAGGCCTGAACGTTAAAGCGCGCCAGTCGGAGTGCTCCGAAGATGATATACATAACAGAGAGGCTTGCAGCAAGCCGCAGGTTTATCGGCTCCAGGCATGTGAGAATCAGAAGGCCCGGGGCCACCCCAAAAGAGACAATGTCGGCCAAGGAATCGTAGTTCAGACCAAACCCGCTTACGGTTCGCGTCAGCCGGGCAATCTTGCCGTCTATTCCATCCAGAACCACTGCAAGCAGAATCAGCCAGCACGCCTCAACAGTTCGACCAATTGTTATATCAACCAAAGCCAGCACACCGCATAACAGGCTGGCAGTGGTAAATACATTCGGGAGAAGATAGACCTTTCTCATTGCGGATTCCTCTCCTTCCTCTCTGGCTCGTGCGCCGGGAGAATCCCTATAATGGTTTGGCCGCCTCGTACTCGCATCCCCGGATACGCCTTTAGCGCAGTTGTTAGCGGAAGCCAGATATCCACGCGTGACCCAAAGCAAATCATCCCCACACGTTCACCCATACCAACATTCTCACCCACGCGACGCTGGCAGATGATCCGCCGTGCCAGTACGCCGGCGATGTGCTTAACAACAAGCACCTCAGATCCACGTTGAAGGTGCATGAGCATGTGCTCATTACGATCCGACGCTTGATCGTTCAGCGCACTGAGAAACTTGCCCGGACAATGCGTAATGGACGTGATCCTACTTGCCCAGGGCGAGCGTGTGATATGTACGTTAAGCAATGACATAAAGATACTGACATGCAGCGCTTCACCATTCGGAAAATCACTGTGTGGGACTCGCTGAACAGACAGTACTTTCCCATCCGCTGGCGACAGCACAGCATTGGGCACTACAGGAATCGGGCGATCTGGATCGCGAAAAAAGAACAACACACTTCCTGCACCCGCCCAGCAGATCACTGCACCCCACTTCAGCGGCGTCAGAAGTAGCAGCACTCCAAGGCCCAAAAGCGGCAACGCCAGCTTCCACGCGGGTTTTGCTATCGGAAAGTTGAAACGATTATCCATGTGATAGTATCCTGGCACCGCCGTACAAGCCAAATGGCTGTTAGGTAGCCGCAATCACTTTCTGTTCAGCTCTCAATGCAACGCATCCTTAGCGGCGCACACTGACCCTTTATTCCTTCCACACCTCAAGAAACATACTTTCTTCTTTTTCCCCGTATTTGTTAATACTTAACTTTTCTCCCTAGCACCGGCATCGAACGAAATCAAGCGTTTATTCCGTTTCCGGTGCAGTTTTGCTTTCGCGCGAAGGACGGAGATAGCGTCGGACCGCCTGGTTATGCTCCGCCAGGCTTTTTGAAAAATAGTGCGTTCCGTCGCCTTTATAGCAATAGTAGAGAAAGTCCGTTTGTGCAGGATGCAAGGCTGCCTGAATGGAGGCTTTTCCCGGGCTACAAATGGGCGCCGGCGGTAGTCCGTTATGCACATACGTATTGTACGGTGATTTGATTTTAAGATCCTCGCGGGTCAGGGGAGCATCCCATTTATTCAGGACGTACCGCACGGTTGCGCAGCTCTCAAGGCGACGTTGTTTAGCAAGACGATTAGAGTAGACCGAGGCAATGGTGGGTTTCTCGAAATCGAGCCGGGCCTCGCGCTCAATGATTGAGGCAAGAATCAACGCCTCATGTGGGGTTAGCGAAGATGAGGAGCTCCCAAACAGATTGTTCGTTACCGCGCGGAATTGCTCCACGAATACCCCGACTATCTCTTGCTCCGATAGCCCTGGTGGGATAAAATACGTATCAGGGTAGAGATAGCCCTCTAAGCGTGTTGCAGTAATTCCCAGCGACTGGACGAATTCGGGCTCACGGCAGAGTGCCAGGAACGTCTCCTGTGACGTGATCAATTTTCGTCTCCACAGAAGTGCAGCGGTTTGTTCAATCGTGTATCCCTCAGGCACAGTCACGCGAAACTCTCCTGCCTTGCCTTTAGCCAGCACTTCGTGAATTTCTTGCACGCTCATCGAAGATTTGAGCAAATAGACCCCGGCCTTCAGGGAGGTGTGTTTACCTGAGAGGCGATGGAGAATCAAAAAAGGCTCTATCCGGCGCAGCAACCCTGCTTGCATAAGAACCCTGGCAATTTCCCGAATGCTTTCGCCGTGCCGCACTACCACAGCTCGCTCAAACGCCACCCTGCGCACCGGCTTCGATACCAAGGCCTTGAAATATAGCCCCACCGCAACAAACACGATCACACTTACTCCAGAGAGCAGGAGAACCAGTGCCCGGGTTCGGATGCTAACAGACCTGAATTTTGGTTGGAGTCCGATAGGCATAACATTTTTCTCTCTACATCTGAGCATTACATAAGCGGTTTCCGGCCGTTGTTGCAAGAATATTCTTGTGCCTTTTTCGTATTGGACAAATCAAGAACTACGTGCCTATAGCCATGGAAAACGAGATTGCGAGAATGCATTTTGGCATTGATTCCATCCCGGAGATATTGTAAGAAAGAAAGGTTAATCCTCGTTAGTGCTGATGCTATTTTTTCACACGTGGTAGTGAAGTCCATGCCCGAGCAACACGCACTCATACTGAATGAGAGTGAAAAGAAGGCGCTTTTGCAACTTGCCCGGACAACTCTCGAAAAGTGGGTCAAAGGGCACGATTCGCTAACCAACGATGAACTGAGGGCTTTTGAACCCACTGACGCCATGCGCCAACGCGCAGGTGTGTTTGTCACCCTGAATATGAAAGAGGCACTACGGGGTTGTATTGGCTACATTACGGGGAGCACCGCACTCTATAAGGCAGTGATTGAAAACACGGTGAATGCTGCCTCCAACGATCAACGGTTTTCGCCCGTTAGGGAGAACGAACTTCCCGACATTGACATCGAAATATCTGTCATGAGCCCGCTGGAAGAGATTCGTAGACCCGAGGAGATTGAGGTTGGGAAGCACGGCCTTGTGGTTGAGCGCGACTGGTCGAAAGGATTGCTTCTACCCCAGGTGGCGCCGGACTGGGGCTGGGATCGCTATGAGTTTCTTGAACAGACCTGCCTGAAGGCCGGGCTACCACGAAACGCATGGAAAAAAGGTGCCAAAATCTTCCGCTTTAGCGCCCAGGTGTTTGGTGAAAAGGAGCGTTAGAGGGCAAAAATGAACATGGCCGAACGATACAATCGTTCGGCCATCTCTCCTCAGATTCCGACGGATTTTCCTACCAGTTGTTCACATCATCCGTTTCCAGACCTCGGTATGGAACAGGGTATGTATAGCCATTTGCGCCCACGGAAAATATCTGAATAGTCTTTGGATTGTAATAGGTCTCGCTACTCCGATACGGATCACTGGGCCAGAGTTCTGTTCCGCCAAACCGTGCATAGTCCTGATGTCGAGTGTAGGTATAGGGTGTTCCCCACGGATCAAGAAATTGGATTTGCGATTTTGGTGTACTTGATGTGATAGGGGAGCCGCCGAGATCAGACAGCTGCACCTCGTCAAACTCCATATACGGCCCAAGCCATCGCTTGTCCAGGGGCTGGTAGACGTTACCACTGAGGCTATGAAGCAACGCGAGCTGCAAATAGCCGCAGCCAAGTGATGGACTTAACGGACTGACAGGAGAAACTGTCGGTCCGGAGCTACTGGGCGGGTACTGGCCGACATCAAGCTCATAGCGTGCTACGGCCAGTTCCAGACTGCGCACTGTGTGATATGCTGCTGCAACCCGGGCGCGCTCGACCTGTCCCACGTAGACCGTAACCGCAATTGTCGAAAGAATTCCAATGATGAGCACCACCACGAGGAGCTCCAACAATGTCACCCCTGTTTTCTTTTCAGGTTTCATCTGTTTTGAGTCCTTTTGATCTATTTAATCTTGCTGGCCGAACTGACCCGCCAGACCAAGATCGTTAAGGAAGCCCATCTGTTCTTGAGCTTCAGAATATACGGAACATTGACTCCGTTGCCACGATGCCGAAGTAGTAGAAAACGTCGTCCCCGGTAAAGGATACTCCATCTGATTGGTTGTCGCGCCCGAAACTGACGATGGCAAAGCGGTCAAAGCGGTCATCGCTTGTCGTGAGTCGGCCGTTGCTGAAACTAGCAGTATTGAAACTACCGAGATTCGTAGCTCCTGCACTCGAGCCGACAATGCCGACCGGTGAGTACATCCGGTAGGGCTGACCCCAAGGATCCAGCGGATGGTCGCGGCGAATGAGATCCTCGGAGAGCCGCTGTGGTTCTGCACTCGTCTCATCGCCTATATGTATGCGGGTAGGATTCAGAAATGGCCCTTGCCAGAAATAGTAGAGCTTGTGCACACGTGGATTGGTGTCGCGGTCTTGCAGCGTCGGCTGCGGTGGACTGCCAGCCATCTGATCTTGAACATTGACGAAAGGATCTATCAGATACAGCACGTCGGTCTCGTTCTGTAAATCGTCTGTTCGAGTGGTGCGGTTCGCAAGGTCAACCGCAATGTCATCGAGCACCTGAATGGGTACGTAAAACCCGTGGTTTAAGGCAACCATTTCTTCGGCTTTGGCGATTTCGCGCACCTCCTGTTGGGTGGTGCGAACTCTGGCTTCTTCGGTTCGCTGAACATACACCGGAATGGCAATCGTGGCCAGCAGACCGATTATTGCAAGCACCACAAGCAGCTCGGTCAGCGTCACACCCTTGGCCTCGTGTCTATCACTTCGTCTCATCATTATCCTCCTTATTTTTGGCAACCAATTTTCAATCCCCATGCTTAGGGGCTCGGTAAAGCTAAAATTGTCGCTTCAGATCATCGTCATCACCGAAATCTGTTCCTGAACCCGAGCCGGGTAATCCATTGGGGCCCAGCGACAGGATGGTTGGTCTGTCGAACACCTTTGCATCATACGACAGTCCGTCTTTGCCAATGTACACGTTGCGAATGTCGCCGTCGGGTTCTAAAACAACGCCGGCTTTTGTAAAAAACAAATAGTCATTCCCCCATGGATCATCACCAATATCATTGCGATTCATATCGCGCTGCCAGGTGATATATCGGCCGTGCCAGTTGAAGGCAGTCTCATTTGCAGCACGAATGTTATTGTCGTAGAAAGTATCAGCATTGCTAAAGAATTCGCCTGTTTTGACGTCAACAAAGATCCACTTTGGGTTTTGATAAATCCGATTGTTACCCTCGTCCAGAAGACCGTCTTGTACATCCAATGGGTCTCCTAACCCGTAGCCATCACCCGCCCAATTATCGTCAAGCACGTACAGGCGATAAAAGAATCCTGTGTCAACGCCTGCCCGTTCTTGAGCATCCTGAATGTGTTGCATATCAGACATGGCGGCCGCATGCTGCGCTTCCTTACTTCGCATCGAGAGAATCGGAACGATGACGGCAATCAGGAGCCCAATGATAATTATAGCCACCAGGAGCTCAATAATGCTAAAACCCGAAGACCGCTGGAATGGTTGTTTCATCATAATTCCTCTTTTGCTCTTTCTCCGCTGTGCCCGAAAAGGCTCACAAGTCGGTCGACCGGAACACTCGCCCGTTGACTTGGCTCAAAACTCACGTACCAGGTCATCACTGCCAGCTTCACCCAGGACGCCGGTTTCGCGCACATAGAGATATGGATCGTAGCCCCGTCCGTTGCCTGCCTGTCCGTCAGGTCCCAAGCTGTAAATCACGGCAGTCCCGTAGTCTGATTCTTGAGCCGGCGCCAGTTCGCCCCTCCTGCCGGTACCGAAAAAGAGATAAGGATTGCCCCAGGGGTCAATCGGCATTTTATCCTCTAATGCGTCATCGTTCACCAACGGGGCGCCCCCATCAAGCGCAACTGATCGCGATTGTAGATCCATGATAGCCCCCCCAGTGCCTGCCGCACTCTGAAACAAATACGGCTTCCCCGCAGGGGGTGCGCTTGTCAGGAACTCATAGGTGGCGTACTTTGGGAGACTCGTATGTGGCCCTTTCCATGTCGCCACCAGACTGCTGTGTTGTTGCTGGCTCAAGGCACCGTTCCAGACCGCCACCGGAACGTCCCTGTCGGACAGAATGGGTTGTTGAACTTGCTGGGTATTATCGAGATCCTGGAGGCGGAAGTAGTAGCCAGTGTCAGCGAAGGCAGCCATTTCGGCGATTGCAAGCGACCTCATATCGTCGAGGGCGGCAGTTCTTTTTGCTTCCTCGGTCCGTGTCCGAAACAATGGGAGAATGAGCAGCGCAAGGATCGCAATTACTGTAGCGACCATAGCTATCTCGACCGCCGTAAACCCTTGCTCTCCCTTTTTGATTATCATCATCAAGTTACCCTCCACCCCTGGATGCTTTTAATCTATGCGGCTAAAATTCATATATGATGTCGTCAGATCCCGGATCTATAATTCCGACTTCATCTTCGCTGATTCCCGTGCGACCAATCTTAGTCAGAGCCTCGAGCCGGGTTTGGTTATATTCGGCAGCAGTGAGAGCAGTGAATTGTGCGGCACGCGGCCGACCATATACATCAGAGCCACTACCACCTTCTATGTAGAGGCGTTCATTCTTCAGACGATTAAAGTCGGCTGGGGGAATTGGTATGTCTGGCCGATACCCGGGCACCCGGTTCCGGCCGTAGCTTACCACGGCCGCAAAGTAAGTTGCCTCGTCCGTGGCTGACCTTACCCATTCCAAGGCCCCCGTGGGATCAACACGAATCAGGTAAAGCACGTAGGGCTCGCCGTAAGCGTCCGCTGGCCAATCGGTCACAATCCCTGTGTTGGGCAGCAGCATACTCACCACACCGCCAATTGCCCGACCAATCCCACGTCGCGTATGTGAGACCGAATAATATGGGCCGCCCCATTCCGACAAAATTGTCGACTCGAGGCCGAGGCCAATAGAATACCCCATATAGTCGAAATCGTTACGCAAGTTAAGCTGCCTTACATTTTGCACAAGCATACTGACCTCGGGGTGATAGAGCGCTTTATTGAGAAAATTTAGCTTCGGGAAAATCCCTGTGTCCATTTTGACAAAGGAGAGCGCCGTGTGTATCTGGTTTACTTCGGCAACGGTGATTTTGCGAATATTGGCGAGATATTGTCCCTGGATATTGAAGATTGCAATACCGGCAAATAGGGCAATCAGCGCTCCAACGATGAACATCTCAATCAGTGTGAACGCCCGGTTGGTCGGAATAAATCTCCTTTTTGCCGAGTTCACTCTGCGCACCCTTTATATATATATTCAATGTCCGTATATGACGCCTCTGGCGAACTGTCAACAACTTTTAACGCCTAAGTGCCGATTCTAGAGGCGCCTTTCTGCTTTTAAGGCCTGAACCTGGGGCACATCGTACCTTCTATAGAATTAGACGTCCGAGAACGCAACTTGACCCATGTCTTTGAATCATCGTAAACCAAATTTGAGGGAAGTTAATTTTCATCGCGCGCTTCAGTTCAGGTATCGCCAAAAAACTATCCGTGTCGGCTGTTCATCCGTTGCTAGAATGGCCTCCAGCGCTATAGGATTGGCATGACCCGTAAGGAGACCCTTGGGAGGGGTACTTTTTGAGATGACTGAACATGATCGCGATTTCACTGTGATGAGATTTGCCAGATTGATAAAGCTTGCAATTCGTTCGTTCTCGCCCTTGTCGGGCCAGAGGACGTTATTGTATAGCAGGTCGCTGATGTTATTAAAGACGCTGGGATGAGACGGCGTTGATTGCTCGGCCTTAGCCGCTAATGTGCCCTCACGATAACGCATGATGCGTTCCGCATCTCGCTGGTCAATCCCGGGAAGCGCTTGAAGAACTTCCACTGGTGCGGTATTAATATTTACCTTGCCAAGCACTGGTGGCTTTTTCAACCCCGGAGCAATGGACGAAACATTCTGTCTGTGTGTTTCATCGCGCTTTGCCTCAAGTGAGGGCGAGTGCCCTGTAAAATTAATCAGAGTAAATAGGTCAATGATTCGGCAGTCCAGCTCCGCATCTGTGCTGTTTGAAATCATCGGATATACCCAGGACGTCCCCTGGTGTCCCCCTGCTGGTGCCCACCCGGAAAAGACATACATGACTTCTGCAGGTGACGTAAACGCATGATCTTGCCATTCCTTGGCAAACCGTGTCTCATCCATATTCTGCGGCGAATAATTTGCATTAAGCGCAAACGGCGTGCAAGAAAGTCTTTGCCAGAATCGAACGCGCGGATCATTGCGCTGCAAACTAATATTCGCTCCCCCAAAGACCCCACCCAGATAATAGAAATAGTCAATTAAATCGCCTTGCGCATCGTGCAGATATACCGTGCCGCTGGCATTGGGAATGTTCAGTGCTGGCTGTTCAATGATACGTTTTGTTATGGCATTCGGAACCAGGCCAAAAATGTCGTAAAACGACCCATAGTTTGCCATTTGGTCTTCCGGGGTTGGGTCATTCTCCTCATTATAATCATCAGTAACAATAACGAATCCTCTTGGTGCAATGTTCCCATCGAGATATGCAATAGATCCACCACAATTCAGCTGCCATCCCTCTATGCTGATGGTATGCGAGTACGGATTATACAGCTCAACATACTGCCCATCATCTCCGTCTTCCTCTAGCGTCGGCGAGTCTGGAAAAACCTCGTTGATATAGGGAGTCTGCTCAACGCCGAGTATAGGGTGGTTGGGATCGCTTCCTGGGTAGAGCGTAGGGACAATATCGGGATCGCGAAAGTCCACGATGTTTGTGGCAAATTGCTTGAGCAGATCATCGTTTTTACGTGGAAATCGAGCGCGAAGGGTAGAATAAATTTCCGATGGAATTGCATGGTTCACGCTACACTTGCGCACAAGCTCGAAGCCGTTGAAGTAAGTCTCTTCCGATGCCGAGAATATGGTAAGGCACGGCTCCAGAGCAGCATAGATTTCCGGGGTGAAATTAGGCAGAAGCAGGAGCTCCTCCAAATTGTAAAATGGCTTGTCGTCTCCGTAAGGAGGGAGGCGCGGGTCACCGAGGTATTCATCCGGGATATCGGATTTCCCGGGCCTTCTGTCGGCCCCGAGGCGATGGCGAACAATTTCACGCGCCAGCGTTGAGGCAAGTCCCGAAGGAAGGTCATTTTTATGTAATAGTGATACAAACAGTGCTTCCAGTATCTGCTCATTTGCAGTATTTACATTAATCTTTGCCGATTCGTCAAAGATGTATATTTCTGATAGCGAGCTCTGAAAGAGCTGCTTATGCTGCTCAGCAGGCCGTGCCAATTCGCCCGCCTGGGAGTACCAGAACCCGTTAGGGTGGGCCCATTCCTGTATCAGACTTGTATACTTGACCTCCTGGTTGAAGAGAGCTGCCGCGCGGGCGACACCGGTTGCCGCGCCCATGCGCGACTGAATGCCTTCAGAGAAATTGCTAGCCGCTATGATCTCCAGCCGCGAGGTAAACGACAGGGTGGTCGCAATGAGCACCAGAAGCGAGAGAATTGCAATCACGATGATAAACGTTGACCCTCGATTTGGTCGCCCTCTATATAAGCCATGGTTCATCATAGGTTCAGTAAATGGGTCTGATAGCGCTGGTCTTTTAGCACCTGCTCAATGTTGACAATTGTCTGAAGCGTAATGGTCTGTACCGGATTGCCCGGTTTATACTGTTCGATCGGCTTCGTATCCGCATAAACCGACACTGCCAGAAAGACCGCAATAGGCAGCTCGATGCCAGGTTGCACGAAACGTGGCGCATCGAATGAGTTCCAGGTCGTGGTCCAATCTGGCGGAATGCGGTTCGGATCCCAATAGAGTAAATAAAGCGACATCACATTGAAGGCGAGGGGTGCTACCTCTACCGTCCTATTTGGGGATGATGGGTTGTGAACAATGCGGCGTAAAAGGACATGCTGTTCGCCTTCAAATGTTCCGACCTCGAATGTAATCAGATCGTCACGCCTAAGGGGATTATTCGGATCAGGGAAAATCCGAAACGTCAGCCGATCAAGGTCGAATTTGCAATCTTCGTCAACGTGGCTATCTCCCAGGTCAGGAGTATTAACAAAGAATTGCCGCTCAAAGAGACCGCCTATTACAGCATGGCGATCATCACGTGTTCGGTCCCAGTCCGGGCCAGTATAATCATCATCACGCCCGTTGAAGAGCTCTTCGTCAATCACTTCATCTCCGTCATCATCAAGCCCGTTGCCATAGGCCAAAGTATAATCTTCACCCACGAAGTGCTGCAGCGGCTGGCGTGGATCAATGCGGGCCGCCTTGATGTCAATAGCCATCTTTTCTAGTGCATAGCGGGCATTGTTGACAGCCTCCAATTTCGTCTCTGTAAGATTAGTAGCCCGCAAAATCTGAATAAACGCCGCTACCACGCCACCCATAAACGCCATCGCGATTGCCACAGCAACCAGGAGCTCCAGCAAGGTCATCCCTCTGGTTCTGGGATACTTTTGAGCCATGTGCACATTGCTTCTCATAGGCTACAGGTTGTCGGTTTTTCGGGGCGTCGCCTTGCCCGTTAGATTATTTATGCCTAAAACATCAGGCCGAAAGCTACCATTGGATTTTAATTGCTGATTACTTTTACACAGTAACCGACAAACGGACAAATAGTAGTTCTGCATTATTCATCAAAGCGCAGTTCATAAATGATATTCTGGCTGCTTTTAAAGCTTCTATGATACCGAATGATAATTCGTGCAACGCCGACGTCGTCCCGAGGGTCGCCGGGATCGTCCTCTGTATCAATCAACGACACGCCGCAGAATGAATAGGCCAGATGAGGGCTTTGTGGAAATTGAATGGGCTCGGTTGGTGTGCGTAGAATACGCAGCTGTTGAATGAAATTATGGCGTGGAGAATTATCACGCCGAATTTCCTCTGCTTTCTGGTGTGCTAACAGGGCAGCTTCCGACAATACCGCCGCATCATTATTGGCTTTCAGACTCAGAGGGAAGAAGTTGACGATGGCAACAATTCCCGCCAGCAGGATAGCAAGGCTGACCAGCACTTCGAGGAGAGAGTATGCGCGCTGGATGGCCCGTCGGGGACTTCGACGCATTATCAAGCCCCCCTTCATCTACGGGCATCCGGATAGATACGAGATTTGGCTGTTGAGGAGTAGAGCGTTATGGTGTAGTAATTCTCCCCAACTGCAGTATCTTCGCTTTCGCGGATGAGATGCACTGTTGCGTAGTCCGAGGTTCCATTGGGACGAAACAGAATGTGCACAACCCCCGAAGTCTCGGTTCTTGAATTCACCATGACATCGGTAATTCTGACAAAATCAGTTAACAGCTTAGGTGTGGTGATTTTTGGCTCGCTAATGTTAAAGAGGTAGTTGACCTTGTCAATCCAGATGCGTCGATTGGTGATATCAATTGTCGCCTGGAAGTAACCATTCTGCTCAATTGCCAGATTGCGAGCAGTAGAAAACAAAGTGTTTATCTCTCGTGCGGAGCTCTTAAGACGAAGGCTTTTGCGATAGGTACCGTATGACAGGATGGCAAGGGTGGAGAAGATGGAAAGAATAACAAGAACAACTAAAAGCTCAAGCAGGCTATACCCCTGCTGCTTTTTCGTAGGCAATCGTCGCACCCGCACAATTCAATCCCCATCAATAGACCGGACAGAACTACTGCTCCCTTGAACTAAAAACTGTCCATTTTCGGGAGCTCTTAATTTATGTAACATCCCGCCACGAATGTCAACTTAAACCCGGATAATCGGGCACCACGAGCGCATTTACACTGGCTCAGGGGCCAATTCCTGATTACTCTCGGCCCAGGATCTTCGGGATCGTAAACAGCGGGAGATAAAGCGCAACCACGATCACGCCGACAATTGCGCCAAGGCATACGATCATCATCGGCTCAAGGATTGAGGTAAGGCCATTTACCGTATCATCAACTTCCCGCTCGTATGCCTCTGCAACCTTAGTGAGCATTTGGTCTATCGCACCGGTTTCTTCCCCAACAGCTACCATATGGACAACCAGGGGAGGGAAGACTTTGCTTTCGCGCAATGGCTCATGAATACTTTCGCCATCCTTCACGCTTGCGTAGACCTTCTCCATAGCCCGCGCAATGACCTCGTTTCCTGACGTATCGCGCACGATATCGAGCGCCTGCAAAATGGGCACACCAGCCGTGATAAGGGTTGACAGGGTACCGGCAAAGCGGGTGATTGCAATTTTGCGCAGTAGATCCCCAAACACCGGAAAGCGCATCTTCATCCTGTCAAGCGCGTACTTGCCATTACGGTTTGCATTGATCTTCTTGTAGATGAAGACTATCGCAACAATGGCAAGGACTACCAGCCAGCTCCTATAGACCAGGACATTGCTGGCATCCATCAGGAATTGCGTGAGTGCAGGTAGCTCAGCACCCAGCTGGGCAAAGATCTCTTCAAACTTTGGGATGATCTTGATCAAGATGAAGGAAACGATGCACGCAGCCAAAACCATGACTGTCACGGGATACATCATGGCCGAGCGGATTTTGCCAATAAGGGCCTGGCGTTTCTCAAGAAACTCGGCTATCTTGTTCAGGACTGCTTCCAGCACGCCGCCGATCTCGCCAGCTCTAACCATGTTTACGTAGAGCTTGTCAAATATTTTGGGGTGCTTCGACAGCGCATCAGAGAGCGACGCGCCTGCTTCGATATCCTTTGCAACCTGGCCGATCTTCTCTTTAAAGACAACGGATTCTACCTGTTCCTGGAGAATGTAGAGACTCCGCAGAATCGGCAACCCCGCGTCAATCAGTGTCGCTAGCTGCCGGGTAAATGTCATGACATGTTTTGTTTTGATGCGGTGAGCAATATTACGAATAATGGGAAGCGAGAATATGTCAACCTCAGTGGCCTTCTTCCTATGGATAACAACCTTCAGAGGGTAGTACCCCATTCCGCGAAGTTTTTCGATAATGACGTCTTCGTTGCTAGCGTCAATTACCCCGCGGACTTGCTTACCTCCCCTATCCAGGGCTTCGTAAAAATACTCTGCCATGACGCTTACTCCTTTGTAGACCGCGGCGATTTTTGTCCGTCACCAATCTGATGGGGGCTCGTGGCAGCCTCGTCCTCCCAGGGCTGCTTTGCAACAGGTTGAGATGGTGCGGGTACTTCTTCCTCGCGTGCTTGTGCGACCTTTCTACCAGAGCGCATCTCTCGGTCGGTCTTTACCTTTTTGATGGTTTCTTGAATAATCTGTTCCATTTCCTGCGAGATCTGCTCCTTGCTCTCCCTGGGTGTTTGACGTGTAACTTCCTCGAAAGTTGTCGCCCCCAGGCAGATTTTCAGCCACCCGTCGTTGCGCATCGTTTCCATGCCTTGGTGGACCGCCATCGCATGTATCTGGTCAGTGGTGGCTCTTTGCAGCACCAGTTCCCGAATCTCATCGGTCATGATGAGCATCTCAAAAATTCCCAGCCGGCCCTTGTAGCCAGTATAGGAGCACTGGTCACACCCAGTCCCTTTGTAGAACGTAATATCACGGACGTCCTCGGGTGTAGTGCCAAAGTCCTCCAGCTCTTCCGGCGTCGGTGTATAGGGACGCCTGCAGTTCTGGCAGAGTGTGCGAATAAGGCGCTGGCCCACAACCGCCTCAAGGGTTGAGGTGATAAGGAATGGCTCAAGGCCCATGTCAATAAGCCGGGTGATTGTGGCTGCTGCGCTGTTGGTGTGCAGTGTACTAAATACAAGGTGGCCGGTCAGAGAGGCCTGGATAGAGATCTGGGCGGTTTCCAGGTCACGCACTTCACCCACAAGAATGATATCAGGGTCCTGCCGCACGATATGGCGGAGGCAAATTGCGAAGTTCAGTCCAACTTTAGGATTAATGTTTACCTGGATGATGCCTGCCACTTCGTACTCCACTGGATCCTCTGTGGTAATGATTTTATAGCTTGGATCGTTAATTTCGTTAATCGCAGCATAGAGGGTTGTTGTCTTTCCACAGCCCGTGGGACCGGTTACCAGAATTATTCCGTTAGGCTTGCGAATCAGTTTCATGAATTTATCCAGTGTCTCTTTTGTCATCCCAAGCTGGGCAATCCCCAACATCATCACTGATTTATCCAATATACGGAACACGATGCTCTCGCCATGGACGGTAGGAATGCTTGAGACACGCAGGTCAATTTCCCGTCCAGAGACGGTCAGACGAATCCGGCCGTCTTGTGGCATCCGAGTTTCCGCGATATTCATGTTCGCTAAGACCTTGAGGCGGGAACAGAGGCCTAGCTGAAGTGATTTGGGGGGCGATGGAATCTCGCGCAGAACTCCGTCTACCCGGTAGCGAATGCGCAGGATACCCCCGAACGGCTCGACATGAAGGTCGCTAGCACGATCCTTAATCGCCTGGAGTAGAATGAGGTTTACCAGTCGAATCACCGGTGGCTCATGCGCGATGCGCTCCAAATCACTCAAATCCATTTCGTCAACATCCCGGATCAGCAGCGCTTCTTCGTCTTCCTTATCAAACTCCTCAACCATTTTTTCGATGGTTTCATCCCCAATTCCGTAATACCGATCTACGTATTCCATAATATCGTCTTCGCCAGCGACAACAGGCGAAACGTTCTTATCCAATAAAAGTCTAAGGTCATCAACAATTGTGATATTCAAAGGGTCTGAGATAGCCACGACGATGGTGCCGTCGGGCTCTTCTCTCAGGGGGAAGACTTTGTAAGTGCGAGCAATCTCGGCCGGAATGTATTTTAAGATTTTCAGATCCTCAACGGGATAGTCGGAAAGGTCAACGTACGGGAGTCCGGCCTGTTCTGATAGCATTTGCAACATGTCGGCCTTGGCCACGAATTCTGGCCCTGCTTTTTCAGGGGCAAGTCTTGAACCAGCCTCGCCTTTCTCCAAAACACTGCGCCCAATCGTCTGTTCATGCTTGGCGGCTTCCCCTTTTATGAGTTCTTCCATTTCCTTACGATAGCTTTTAAACCGGCTGTCAGGATTGCCATTAGCCATGATCATTCACCCATTTCCAGGTCTTGAAATCCGCCTTCGCGGATTAGTATCGAATAAGCACCCTGCGTTTATGTCGTGACTGCCTCTTGGCCTGCACCCATGAGTTTGACGCGCATTTCATCGGGATAATGGGCACGCTCGAGGGCTATCTCGCCCGTGATGTGTCCTTGGCGATAGAGGTTGAGCAGGTAGTCATCGAGCGTAATCATACCGAGTTTTGCCCCGGTTTGAATAGTAGATACGATGCGGTTCGTCTTGCGTTCCCGGATCAGGTTAGCCACCGCAGGAATATTGTGCATGATTTCGAATGCCGCAATTCTACCTTTTCCAGAGGCCCGGGGGAGCAGGGTCTGAGAAATCACGGTTTTCAGGGCCACCGAGAGGATAGAACGAATCTGTTCCTGTTGGTTTACAGGAAACGCGTCAATAATGCGGTCCACGGTTTGAGCAGCACCAATAGTATGGAGTGTCGCGAAGACTAGATGGCCGGTCTCGGCTGCCACAAGCGCGGCTTCCATTGTTTCCAGGTCGCGCATCTCGCCCACGAGGATCACGTCCGGATCCATTCGCAGAGAGCCCCGGAGAGCATATGCAAATGAGGGGGTGTCAATGTGCAATTCCCGATGTGTAACAATTGACTTCTTATGGAGATGATAATATTCAATCGGGTCTTCGACGCTGATGATGTGCACGTAGCGCTCTGCGTTAATGTAGTCAATCATTGTGGCCAGGGTAGTGGTTTTCCCACTCCCTGTTGGGCCAGTAACCAGCACCATTCCACGGTGAGCATGGAGAATCTCAACGATCGAGTCTTTGGGCAGTCCTAATTCTTCCCAGGTGAGGATGCGCGATGGAATCAGCCGCATACTAATCCCGATATTGCCTCGGCTCCGGAACACAGCGCAGCGAAACCGCGCCAGGTCACTATAAGCATAAGCAAAGTCGGCACTGCCGTGTTCTTGCAACATTTGCTGGTAGCGCGGCGGTGTGATTTCCTTCATGAGGCGCTCGGTGTCTTCAGGCGTAAGGGTATCAGGATCAATGACATCCAGCGTCCCGTGGAGTCGCATGACAGCGGCCTTGGCGACGTGCAGGTGAAGGTCTGAAGCATCGCGCTCCACGATAATCTTGAGCATCTGATTCATTTCAAGCATATGCTCTCTCCCCTTACTTCCCTCACGATCGTATACCGGTAACCCGAATTTGATCGGTCACCATCGCGTCCTATCCTACTCAATATCAGATTGCGTAATACGCAGGACTTCAGGAATCGTTGTAATCCCCAGGAGCACCTTATGCCAGCCGTCCATCCGGAGAGTTTGCATTCCTTTGCCAATCGCGTAGGCCTTTATTTTTGTGGCAGACTCTGTCCGAATAACCATTTGCCGGGTTGTCGCATCCATAATGAATATTTCATGGATCGCAGTTCGGCCGCGGTAGCCGGTTCCATTGCAGCGGTCGCAGCCACTGCCTTGAAAGAACTCGCGATTGCGATATTCCTCAGGATTATAGCCTATCTCTATGATCTCTTCTGCGTGTGGGGTGTACGGCTTTTTGCAATGAGTACAAATACGACGTATGAGGCGTTGGGCAATTACGGCCTGGATGCTAGAGGCTACCAGGAATGGCTTTATCCCCATATCCATAAGGCGAATCGTTGCACTCGGCGCATCATTCGTATGCAACGTGCTAAAGACCAGGTGGCCAGTCAACGCTGCCCTGATGCCAATCTCAGCGGTTTCCAGGTCACGAATTTCGCCCACAAGGATAACGTCCGGCGATTGCCGCAGCATGCTGCGAAGCCCTTTGCCAAAGTCCAGCCCAATATCCTCGTTCACCTGCATCTGATTGATGCCTTCAATCTGATACTCGACCGGATTCTCAATGGTTATGATTTTCGTCTCTGGATTGTTAATTGTACTCAGGGCCGAATACAGCGTGGTGGTTTTGCCACTTCCAGTTGGACCGGTCATTAAAATAATACCGTTTGGCGTCTTGATTAACTCGCGAAAGATCTTAATGTTATCCGGGAGAAACCCGACGTCCGCAAGGCCCATAATAACAGTGGTTTGATCCAAGATACGCATGACAACACTCTCACCATAGATCGCCGGGAGCGATGAGACACGCAGGTCTAACTTCTTATCCGGCAGATTGAGCTTGATCCGGCCGTCTTGTGGTACACGCTTCTCCGCCAGATCGAGTCCGGCGAGCACCTTCAAGCGCGAGATAATAGCATTCTGCCAGCGCTTCGGAGGGGACGGAACTTCGTGTAGCACGCCGTCAACCCGGAACCGGATCACCACGCCATGTCGGGCAGGCTCGACGTGAATGTCACTGGCCCGGTCGTGCACCGCCTGCTTAAAAATCAAATCTACGAATTTAACCACTGGCGGCTGCTCAACTTCCGAGACATTCAGGTCAACCTCTTCATAGTCCTTATAGGGGCTCATCTCCTGGTCAGCCTGATCGGCAAAACCTTCGTATAGCTCCGCCACCTCATTGCCTTCATAGTAGCGCTTAATAGCCTTCTGGATATCTTCGTCTGACGTCACAACTCCGATGACCTTTTTGCCAAGAATCTTCTCCAGATCGTCCGTAGTCTGGATATTCAGCGGATCTGACAGTGCTACATGAATAGACTCATCGTCATAGCGAACCGGGAAAACCTGGTATTTCTGGGCGGTTTTTGCGTCAATCTGTTGTACTAGCTCCGGCGTAATCCGTAAATCCTGGAAGGTGATTTTCTCCATGCCCATCTCTTGCGCCAAGGCATCAAGAATATCAGCTTCCCGGACAAGCCCCTGGGAGATTAGACTTCGCTTCAAGCTCTGTGCACTCTCATCGCTATTGCGCAAGACGTCGCTGATCATTTCTTCATTGATAAGACCTGCCTCTTCAAGAATAAGCCCTAGGGTGGGAGTGCTGCTCTTGTACTTTTTGGCGAGTGTCCGCTTGTCGAAGAATTCTTTCTCTTCCTTGGTTGGTTTGCGAACCGCCTTCTTTGCTCTTTCCCGCTCGCCAATTTTAGGATTGTTCTTTTTGTCTGTTCCGGCCATGTCGCTCACACTTCCTTGTCACTAAAATTTTTTTCTGTTTGGTGACCTGGATTTACGACACGATGCTGGCGTTACTGAGATCATTACGCAAATTTCAGAATCGTCCCTGGTTGCCACCAATAAACACTGGCAAACCACGCGAAGAGTTAAAAGCATTTTTGACTCTTTTTCTCTTACTATGAACTATTAATTAAAATATAACTTTGAGCGTGTCCATGTCAACTATAAACTGTGGGTAACAGATACCACAAATCAGGGATGGCCTATTGATTATGCATGACTTATTTTCTGCACTTTTCTGTGCCGTTCTCCTGGGCACTGGAAATCTGAGGGGACCACTGCATGCTCCACCATTTTTTCTGTTCACGAAGGGGAGCCGACCTTTGATATCTGCCGGTACGAGACCTGTTCGCGCCAGGCAAAGAACAACCCGATGAGGACAATGGGCAACATCTGGAGCGTATGGATAACAAGCGAGAAGCCGATCGCCGTAGACTGGTTCTCTTCAATATTCAGTACCCGCAGCGCGAACACACATCCAAACTCATACAGCCCCCAATAACCCGGTGCCGCCGGAATGAGTATTGCCACACAGATAATGATCGTAATGGCCATTGCTTGGGGAAACGTCATGCTCAACCCTTCGAATCCGTACGCCATAATAACCAGGGAATACCCGACTGTCCCCCAGACTACCAGCGAATAGATTACAATAAATATTAGCGCCCTTATGTTGCGCAGCGACGTTAGCCCCGTAGTGAAGGAGTTAAAAATCTCCACCGTCTTTTCTTTGACTCTCGCACTAACCAGTGGCAATCGCCGGATACCTGCCTGAATGAGCTGGCGAATCGGATTAATCAGCAAAAGCACCAGCAACACAAACGCAATGAACATAACTATGGCGAATTTTTGGCTCAGGGCCTGCAAGGTGTTGCCATTAATAGTGTATACCTTGCCGAACGTATAGATTTTCTCCGCGTCTACTAGTGCTCCGCACCAGAGTGCAACTACCAGTGCGAGGGTGAGTATACTTAACACTCCCAGGATTACCTCTGGAATGAGTGGGCGCCGAACCTGACCACACGAATCCAACATCCGAAGCAACCACCCCTTTGGCCCTTTCCGGGATTCTGGATTCCGACTCGCCAAGGCCAATTGCAGCCGCTTGCGAACTGGGGGAACAAAACAGCCCATTCCCGCCGTCACAATAAAAAACAAAAGCCCGAGCGCCACAGTCAACCCTAACAGCAGTGCCGAGCCTGAAATCATGCGTCGCGCATCCCACGATGTGATATCGGCATTGGAGCCGAACTCCGGGAGAAACATCAAGGTTACGGCAAAAAGGAAGAGCATAGTCAGGCCGTCAAGGATTCGTTCCACTACGACCGTGGCAAATGCTGAGCTGAACGGCATCTTCTCCTTTTTCCCGAGCACGTAGGCTCGGGCAAATTCGCCTGCGCGAGCCGGAAAGATGCCGTTAAAGGCAAAACCCATCATTAGAGGGGAAAAGAGACGCGACGTCGGGATTTTATAGGATGGCAAGAGCAGGTAGTGCCAGCGCATGGTTCTAACGTACATGCTGAGCAGTGTCACTACCACGAACGGGAGGGTCCACCAGTAGTTGATAGATGCAAGCGTGACCCACAGGGTTTTGAAATCAACGTTGCGAAATGCCAGCCAGAGAAAAAACGCGCTTATCAGGCAGCCGATAAAGAGATGAACCCATTGTTTTTTCATGATGCTTTCTTTCGCTGTTTCTTCTCTCGAAAATACGTGAGCTCAATCTGCTTCACTGCGCTGCTATAGATAGTGAGGAGGGGAATCCCCGTGGAGCGCGCCAGTGCTTCGCAGCTACGATACTCCGGTGTGACGCGAATGAGCTCGTCGCCCCAGTACCCTTCTTTGACCTCAACTTTGCCGTGGTCAGTTCGAATCGAGGCCTGTTTTCTTCGGAGGCAATATCTATCCACCTCCCTCACCTTCACGCCGAATGTTGTCGTTTCGCGGATGATACAGTCAATCAGAGCGTGAAGGCGCTGGGCACTGCAGAGCACTTCCAGCGTGACACCCGGCCGATTTTTCTTCATCTGAATGGACGTGAGATGCGCATCCAGACAACCCTTGGCAAAGAGCTTATCAAACAGGTAGGTGAAGATCTCGGGATTACAATCGTCAATTTCCGTCGAGAGAATGTAGAGCCGCTCTTTCTGATACGCGTGATCCACTGGTGCGCCTTCTTCTTCTCCGATCATAATGCGCAGGAAGTTCGTCTTGCCTGGGAATTCCAGCGTGCCGGCCCCATAGCCGATCCGAGTGCATCGAAACGCTGGAAATGTGCCGAATTGCTCAGCAAGGGTTGTGATGATCGCTGCGCCTGTAGGCGTCACCAGCTCGGCTTGGATGTCGCAGGGAACCAGGGGAACGCCTTTCAGCAATTCCATAGTCGCTGGTGCAGGCACCGGATATTCGCCGTGATGAGATCTAGCTGTTCCTCCTCCTATTGGGAGGGCCGAGGCGTAAACGCGCTGAATTCCTAACATCTCAAGGCCAAGCATGGTGCCTGTGATGTCCACAATGGCATCCGTACAACCCACTTCGTGAAAGGTGATCTTTTCAATGGACGACTGATGAACTTTTGCCTCGGCACGGGCAAGTTTTCGGAAGGCTTCCAAAGTGCGCTGTTTTGCTAACCGAGGGAGAGCGCTGCGCTGGATCAGCGCAGTGATGTCGCGAAATCTTCGCTTCGGCTCACGCGCCTGGCGTACGACCACATCTACTTTTGTGGCAGAAACCCCGCAGCGTGTGATCCGCCGCGTCCGCAGGGTATATCCAGGAAGATGGAGAGCTCCCAGGGCTTTCCTCAGTGCTGTGAGCTTTAGGCCCAGATCAACCAGAGCACCCAGCGTCATATCACCACTTATGCCACTGTAACAATCGAAATATGCAATCGTCATAAGCTTTTCATCCTCGGGACAATCTGGTTTCCGGACGAAAATACGTTGCGAGAAACGTATGCACCCTAGGGTTATCTCCTCACAAAATCAACGAAATTATTCCAGCGATTCAGAACGCAAAAGGACATCTGGTTTCTCAAGCGGTTATTTAACCTTATGAGGCACGTGGTCCGAGTTTTCCGCTCAGCTCTTAGCTAAGAAAAATGCTTGAAGGTCTTATCACGAAGACGCCGCACTTTCCCTGATGCATCGAGGAAAACCACGCCCCGACCCTCAATGCTGCCGATCTGGCTTACCGGGGTTTTGATCCTATGGCGGCGAAAGAGCCGGGCGATTTCCTCCGGTGACGCACGAGTGGTGAACAGGAGCTCGTAATCTTCGCCACCAAACAGGACGTAGTTGAGGGCATCCTTGTTCACTGCATTGCAGAACCGCCTCAGCGCAGCAGAACAAGGCAATCGCTCTAGCTCTATTTGAATCCCTTTGCGACTCGCAGTGGCGAGCATATTGAGATCACTGTATACGCCGTCGCTTACGTCAATCATAGCAAGATCATGAAAGTGTTGCGACAGAATCTCTCCTTCTCGAACACGCGGCGTTGGAGTGACGTGCCGCGCAATCAGTCGTGTAGCCGTGCGGCCAAGTCGTTTCTTAAGGCGCCACGTTCCTCGGAGCACCTCGAGCCCGGCTCCGGACTCCCCGGGGGATCCAGTGACATACACGTGTTGCCCCTGACGTGCCTTTGATCTGTAGGCTGGAGGCTGACCAGCTTTTAGCATTCCAACTACAGTAACGTCCAGAATCAGACATTTAGCTCTTACAGTGTCGCCGCCAATAATACGGCAGCCGAATTTTTTCGCCTCTGCACGCAGGCCACGGTATATGGTCATAATGGTTTCTATGCGGAAACCCAAGGGAAGCCCTACTGATACCAGCATGAACCGTGGTGCACCCCCCATTGCAGCAATGTCGCTAAAGTTGATTGCTGCTGTTTTTCGCCCTAAGGCAAACGGCGAGATGAAGGAAAGAGAGAAGTGAGTCTCTTCCACCATCATATCCGCCGTAATGAGAATCCGTCGCGAAGATGTTCCTGGCAGTTTCACTACAGCCGCATCGTCGCCAATGCCGCATTCAATAGCCGCAGTGGTCTCGGGAAGCATTTGGCGAATCCGCCGGATGAGTCCAAATTCGCCAAGAGAAGCCATTGTTTCAGATAGGTGCCTGCCGCGCGGGCTTACCATCCGTTGGTCTCCTTTTAAGCTATGTGTGGACGACTGTAGGGGTAAATGTATACACCATAATGGGCTGAATGTAAATTCTTTTTCACCGGGAGGTCGGCACTGCCCACCGACAATGGAGAATGCTCTGGGTAGTAGGCCAATTATTGGCAGTGAGGCAGATAGGCGCTTCGCAACTGGGAGGAATAGTCTCTTGAGCAAAGCCATTGAGGCTAGTCGAGGAATTTCACCCCTGGCGACGCGGTTTTCATCGAACAGAGATCCCCACACATGGTACACACATCGCTGCTCTTGGGCAGACTCTCCGTGCGATACTGTTTCGGTCGCTTGGGATCCAGGGCGAGCGCAAACATCTTCTCCCAGTCGCGCTTTTCTCTCGCGCGCGACATGGCGTCGTCCCATTCGCGGGCACCAGGCACATTCTTTTCAATATCGCCGATGTGGGCCGCAATCTTGCTGGTGATCACGCCCAGCCGAACGTCCTCAACCGTGGGCAGGCGTAAATGTTCTGAAGGGGTCACAAAACAGAGGAAATCTGCACCCTCGGCCGCCGCTATCGCCCCGCCAATTGCCGACACAATATGATCATAGCCAGGCGATACGTCGGTGACCAACGGCCCCAGCACGTAGAACGGTGCACCTTTGCAAACCTTCTTCTCGATCTGAACATTGGTTTTGATCTCACCAAGTGGAATGTGGCCTGGCCCTTCAATCATAACCTGCACACCAGCATCAATGGCGCGATCGCGCAGCTCCCCCAGAACGAGCAGCTCGTCAAGCTGAATATTGTCCGTGGCATCGTGGATACAACCCGGCCGCAGTCCGTCACCCAGGCTGAAGCTCACATCATACTCTGTAGCAATCTCTATAATCTTGTCATAAGCGGTAAAAAGAGGATTTTCCTTTCTGTGTGTCTGCATCCAACGTACCAGGAACGAGCCGCCACGGCTCACGACGTTCATGATGCGATCCCTGCGCTTCATTTTGCGCACCGCATTTAAGGTAAGTCCGCTGTGAATGGTGATGAAATCAATCCCGTCCGCCGCGTGTTTCTCAATGGTCTCGAGAATTATCTGCTCGGTCAGATCATCAATGTTTTTTCCTGCGCGCAGAAGTTCCACCACCATCTGGTAAATTGGCACACTTCCTACCGGTACTGTTGCATGCTCAAGGATGATTTTTCGGATAGTATTAATTTCCCCGCCAGTGCTGAGATCCATCACTGTGTCGGCACCGGCTTCAATCGCCACGCGCAGTTTTTCCAATTCCTCATTCAGGTTGCACCGATCCTGCGACGTCCCGATATTCGCATTGACTTTGGTTCGGAGTGATGCGCCAATCCCAACGCAGCTGGATTTTTCATGATTGCGATTTCTCGGAATGATGACCTTTCCTTCTGCAATGAGATGGCGAAGCCGCTCGGAGTCAATCCCTTCTGCCTGGCTCACGGCGCGCATCTCGTCTGTAATCTGTCCGTTTCGTGCTTGCTCGTACTGTGTCATGTCTATCCCTTTTTTACGCTTTCCATTTCTTCAATCAATTCGCGAGTTGCCAGAGTCAAGTCCTCAGCTCCCATCACGGCCGAAGCTATAGCCACGCACTCGGCACCTGCCCTGACCACCTCGCCAATATTATGTTTATCAATTCCTCCAATTGTCACGAACGGCAACCGTGTCCGTGCGTCTGTCCAGCTAATAATTTCGGTTCCCAGGGGTTTATACGGAGACTTCTTTGTTTGCGTTGGGAAAATGGGCCCCAGTCCGATGTAGTCAACCTCCATGAGCTGGGCACTCAAGACCTGCGTCTTGGTGTGCGTTGAAAGTCCAATAAGCTTCTCCTCCCCAAGAATTTCACGAGCAATATCCGGCGGCATATCCGTCTGACCAAGATGTACACCGTCCGCATTGATTTCCTTGGCTAGATATGGATTGTCGTTGACGATTAAAAGTGCGCCGAATTCCGCGGCAATGCTTTTGAGTGTAGGCCCAACTTTTAGCAGATCCTCGAACGGCGTGGTTTTGTCGCGCAGCTGAATGATTTTAGCCCCTCCAACCACTACGGCTTTGACAATGTCAACGTATGAACGATTTCTGGCGAGCCGTTGATCAGTAATTACATAAAGCCCGCGCAGCTTGTTCCGCATCATGTTTACAATCCTCAATATAACACAATGGCATCGACTTTGTGGGCAACAGCGCCACGCTCTGCGCTATACTTATTGGCCTTGGCTAGGCGGTTCATCTCTGCTCCCATATACACGACGCATATGCTTAGCTGGTAGCCGCCCGTATCAATCCTCCAGATCGCGTGTCTCTATGTCGTAGCGGTGCAGCTCGTTAATTTCGCTTGTAAGAACAAGAATCTTCCCGTCGAGTTCCTTCTTGCGCTCGTTGAGCTCATCCACGCGCCGCGTAGTTTCCGGGATCAATTCTGAGCGGATGCGCTCGCACTCAGTTTTGAGCTTGTTCAGCGTTTTTTGCAACTCAACCGCCTGGCCGTCACGTACCCTGATTACTTGCTCTTTGATCTCACGAATCTTCTGACTCGTTTCGTTCCGCAGGTCGTTCATAGTTTGCTTGATCTGTTCGATTTCTGCTTCAGTTGCGTTTAACTTGCGGAGCGAAAGAGAATCGCTGCTGTCGTGCGATACAAGGTTGAGATACCCATTCCGGCGTTCTTGCAGACTGTCAAGTTGCCGTGCCAGCCCTTTCAGCTCACTGTTTTTATCGAACTTATACTCCTCAAGATTCCGCAGGATTTCCTCAATGGCCTGGTTCATTTGCAGTAAATTCCCGTTTCAGAATTAGAATGTGTCAGCAAGTTCTGAGCTTCCTGGATTTTACCCGCGCGAAAAACCCTATACATTTGCAAGTAGTTAAATTATCAATGGTATAAAATAGGGTTGCCTCTAGCCTGAAGTCAAGGAATCTTTTGGCAACTTCCCCGCTTGGTGGGTAGATATGTTGCTCCGAAATGTAATACCATGCTTTTCTGACAGAGAGATTGGAGATCTGGGTGCAGAAGATAGCAGAAAGGAGGATGACCGAACTGATTTCAGGGTACGTTGAGAGATTCGACAGCGACGGAATCGAGCATTAATGCGCCGTTTGAAGCATCCGCGGGGTCAAAGTTCAAGATGTCAAATGCCGCGAGGATGCTGTCTGCTTCTGTGCCGACCAGCGATTGTGGGGGGTAGAAATAGAGGTCATAGGTACGCCCCGAAGGGGTCGGACTCATCTCGGCTCCGGTAAATGAACTGATAACCTTCATAATGCTCGATTGGAAATCTTCGCTGGATGCGCGTAACCGAAGCTGCGGCACTTCCTCCTGGATTGTAACGTCCGTACTCACGGTGAAGCGAAGCCGATAGAGTTTGCCTTCCTCCACCTGTAGCTCTTCCGAAGGCCCACTCCAGAAGCCAAACGTGTTCGTATTGTTCTGCGCAGTAAGCCAAAGAGCGCCACTGGCAATAGTGCTTGTGGGCGGAGTGAAAAAGATCGGCGCAGAGCCAAATTGCCACCCTTCGGAATCCATGTCGAAACTCCAGGTCTTCAGCGCTGTCGGCGCGTCCAACGTATCTAGAGGAATCGCATCTACCACTACTCTATCCAGCATGAGTGAGCCATCGGGAGCATCCCCCGCGTCAAAAT
>CAYVXD010000012.1:0-50623 GCA_964454265.1 uncultured Candidatus Sumerlaeota bacterium
CTTCTCGCCCAGATTCATGTATGCCTCGCCGAGGCGAAGGTAAATTTCGCTGGCCTCCAGCCGCTCGCATAAGCGCGTCAGGTGGTGGACTGCCTCGTCGTAGCGCTTCTCATCGAGAAGAAGCACAGTGTAGGCGCTGCGGCAGTCGGAATGCTCCGGGTTCAGTGCAAGGGCGGTGCGGAATTCTTGTTCTGCATCTGCTTTCGCATCATACTGAAGGAGAATAGTTGCCCGCCTATAGTGGTAGTCGCTTTGCATAGGGACCAGGCTTAATCCCAGCGCAAGTGCAAACCCCATCGCTATCAGGCCCACCAGCACGTATGCAATCCAGCGGGTCGGCAAAAATCGAAATTCCAGCTCACGTGGTATTCTCAGCTTCTCGACATAAGCCGTGATCTTCAACTGTCCATAGTCGAGTTCCAGCGGAAGCAGGAATTGCGATCGTGCCTTTTGCGTATTGTCTTTCAGCACTATCGGGATGCACAGGAGAGAGAAGAAGAGCACAGTGGAGGTGGGAAGCCGAAGCGGATAGTTCATCATTGATTGAATAACAAACGTGCTCATACAGGCGATTGCGCAAAGGCGGATGAGAAAATTTATCTTGCCCGAACGTGCAAGCCCATGAGCCAGCTCTCTGTAAAAGAGGGCGATGATAAACACCATGGCCCCCAGGCCAAACACGCCCAGCTCGGCCCAGAGCTGCAGCAGCTCGTTATGTGCTGCATTAGTATATGCGCCAGCGTATACCATGAGATCGGGTCGTCCAAACAGCATGGGCGAGAATTCCTGCACGTAGCGGTAGGGGAAGTTGCCTGCGCCAATGCCTAGCCAGGGATTTTTCCGGATCATCTCTGAGGTATTGGCCCAGATGACAAGCCGGGTTGGCCAGCCAGCTTTCCAGCGCTCCGATTCAAAAGCCTCGCGGAAGATAGAGGGCCGATGCGGATTAAGGAAATGGTTCGTTGTATAGAACAGAGTGATCAGAGCGAAGCCCGCGAAGAGCACTGCCACGCGTAGCGCCTTGCGACGCCAGAATCGTTGCGATTCGCAGCGAATCAGCATAAATCCCAGCACGAGGCACGCGACGACGACGCTGGCATTCGAGGTTACCGACCAGCAGACAACCATACCGGCGTACAATATGCCCAGTACGCCAAGCGTGAGAATCTCCCGCACCTTGCCGCGCACGTATAGGTAGAGCAGCAGTGCGACGGGAAACACGAAAGCCAGATAGTCGCCAATGTAGTTCGTATTGCCGAGACCTGCACTCAGAAAGCCGCGCCAGTCCGAGAGGCGAGGCACAATGGGAAGACGGCCCGGGGCAAATGCCTGCGTAAAGTCCTGGTAAAGCACCCAGACACCCGTCAGAAAAGCACTGGCCACGAGCGCCCACCCCAGTATCATCACGCGCCTCCGGTTTCCATTAAGATAGTCCTGAAGCACCAGTATAATCAGGTAAATCATGAGGAGAAACCGGATGTGGTCTTTGGCAAGTGACCAACTCTGGGCTTTGACGAGGGAGAGAAAGTTTATGACGAGAAACACGAGTAACGCAACGTTCAGATAACTGAGCGACAGCCAAAAAGAACGTCCCCGCACCAGCGCTATAAAAGTAAGGCCCACGAGCAGCAGGCCAAAAAAGCTAATCCAGACGGTCTTCGGAAGGTCGAAATTGTTATAGGTGTATGGATTGATGTAGAGAGCGGTCCCGCCCAGGAGAAGTAGCAGGCAGAGAGTTCTTCCTTGCCGACATAAATATAGGAATTTGCCTTCAGACATGCGCGTTCCAGACGATGCAAAAACTTTACCATAGACACCTAGGATAGGAAGTGAGAATTGTAAACAAAAAATTGCGTTTTGCCACCTGGCCGAGCCTACCCGTAATTAATTCCCAGGCACAGCTCTTTCGTATGTCGAAGAGAAAAAACGGGAATCTTCGTGTACTTCGTGCGCTTCGTGGTATATATATTTAGAACCAATTACCACGAAGATCACGAAGAAAATACACGGGGCAGGCACAAGGCCTGCCCCTACAATATTAACGTGGAATGAGGCCAAGCGCTGGGGCAAGCATGCAAAACGAAATTCACTTGCAAAAGCCTCGCTATTCCGGCAGTCTAAGCTTGTCTATTTTTGATTCTTCGTAAAGCCAAACGAGAAACGGAACGATTGCAATGCTGCGTCGTGGCTATTATAGTTGGCCGGTCTGCTGCATCACTCTTTTTATCGCCATGCTATGTATAGGTCTGGGTCTATTCTCGCGCAGCGTCGGGCAGGAAGCCTCGGAGAAAATAAGTTCACCAACATCGAGACCTGCTGTCCCTCGTGTATTCCGGATGGGATTCCTGCGTACAGACCTCGAACAGGAGCTCGGCATGGCGTGGTACGAAGCTCTCAAGGCCTCCCTGGAGGAGAATGAACAGGTAATGCGCACGTTGCAAGAAGCAGGCTTTTCGGAGATCGCGGTGCTTCCGACCGATGGTCATGAGGACATGATCCAGGCAATGAATCACAAGGAGTTCGACGTGGCGTTCTGCTCGTCCTATGTATTCGCAAGGGTAGAGGAGGGGAATTATCACGTCATTCTGCAGTTGCGGCGAGACTCCGACATCTGGGATACGCGAGGTGGAGGACGTGTTTTGCAAAAGGGTGTCGTATTTGTGAATAACAGGAGTCCCTTGTACAGAGCAAATCTCCGCAATGATGTAGCAAAACAGACCATAGTCAACTATGTCCCCCAGCAGCGTATGGCCTTTGTCAGCTCATACAGCGCTCCATCGTACGTCTATCCTCTGGTGAAGCTCTATAAGCAGTTTAGCGGGGTTCAACCGCGAAGTTTCGTCTTTTGCGGCTCCTCAGAAGAAGTGGTAAAATACGTCATTAATGGCCTGGTTGACATCGGGGCATGTGAGGCAGGTGTGATTGACGAGGTGGTTCACTCAATTGGCCCAGAAATCAGGCCAGGACGCCTGGTACGGGTAATTTTTGAAACCGATTTCCTGCCCACGGATCCCATTGCACTGAAAGCAGAGCATTATCCGCGGCATCCTGTAGGATTGGCGATAAAGGAGGCAATCAAAAGCTTTTACAATCAAGGCCCGGCAGGGAAGCCTCGGGTAGAGAATAGCCAGGATCTTTACTATCAGAATTTACGCGAAGTGATAGCCGAATTCCACACACTGCGAGCTGCGAGGTAGTGTGGTGCGCATTGATCGAACCAATCTGATCATCTACATTGCCAACATTGTATTTCTGATTGTTGGAATCACAGTGTTGATATTCCTGCAGCGCAGTTTTATTCGCGACCGCGATGCCTCGATTGAGAGTATCAAGGGAATGTTCAGTCGGGAGCGCGTGCTGAAGGGGCGAGAAGACATCGGAATAAAATTTTCACAAATTGAAAGTATCGTAAAGATTAATCGCCGCAGTATTTTTATCCGTGACATCTACGTTTCCAAGATCATTGCCAATGTTGGCGAGCATTTGGTGCATCCCTTCGCCTACGCGGCGCTGCATCGTGATTGGCGCACACGGCTGGAGCACTTTCGCCGTGAACCGCTGATCGAGAATCGAACGGTTTACGGCTATTTGTACATTGACCTCGATGAGCGGCCAATCACAACAGTGCGGGTTGCTACAGTGGGTCTGGCTGTACTGCTCGTGGTGGTGCTAGTCTTCCTGATGAGTCGGCTGCGTACACAGGAGAAGGTAATTACCAAGACAACCGTGGAGCTCGAAGAGAAGCGTCAGGAGATGATCCGCCTGGAGCGACTGGCTCTGGCTGGTCAGCTAACAGCAAACATCTTTCACGACATTAAAAAGCCGGTTCTGAACATTAAACACGAGCTCGCAGACCTTGCCCGGCAGATGAGCAGCATACCGAATGGGACTGCACAGCTCGAAGGCATTCAGCGCCACGTGGATCTCTTCTTCGCTATTCTACGCGATCTCAATATCGAGCGCTTCGTACGCTCTGGTGATCGAGAGAAAGAGTATGTGGACGTTAATGACATGCTGGAACGCGCGTTCCAGCTGGTTAAATATGAACGCGGAGGAACAGAGATTCAAAAGCTCTATGCACCAGCACTTCCACCGATTCTAGCCCACCCGTATAAGATGATTCAGGTCTTCTCAAATATTATCTTGAATGCGTTTCAGGCTATGGAGGGCAAGGGTAAATTAACCCTGCGAACAATACTGACCGACGCAGGCATTCGCATCGAGATCGCTGACACCGGCCCCGGAATTTCACCCGATCACCTGCACAATATCTTCACCCCGTTCTTTACCACTCGCAGCCAGCATGACGGAGCAGGGCTGGGCCTGTACATTTCGAAAAATATTATTGACGAACTGCAGGGTGAAATTACGGTAGAGAGTAGTAAAAACGTTGGCACCTGTTTTACCATCGTTATCCCCGTCCCTGCGGAAGCGCCGACCACGCGCGAGTCGCCAGTCACCGCCAGCGCTGTGCCGCCAAAAACGGACGGAACGGCGTAAGCTATCCTGGTGGTGTTGCGCTGAGCACAACAGGAAGTTATAGGTGAAGCACTATGAATGGAGAACCACACATACTTATAATTGAGGACGACGAGGTCTTTGCCCAGCGGCTGAAGCGCAATCTGGAATTAGAGCAGTTACACGTGGATACAGCCACTGGCGGGCGCCAGGGACTTGATCTGCTTAAGAAGCGCTATTATGACCTTGTAATCACAGACATCAAGATGCCCGAGGTGAGCGGCCTGGACGTATTGCGCATCATCAAGCAGGGGCTGGAACAAGGTCTTGACACAGACCTACCGGTGGTGGTGCTAACGTCAGTGAATTCCGTGGAGACGGCAGTAGAGGCAATGAAGCTCGGCGCAGTGGATTACATCACGAAGGAGAGCGAGAAAGACGAAATTCTGGTGCGCCTGCGCAAAGTTCTGGAACAAAGCCAGCTGATCAATGAGAATCGCTATCTCAGAGACCAGCTTGAACGCAGCAGTGAGTTTAAGGAGTTCGTGGGCGAGAGCCGAGCAATACGCCGCATCAAGAAAGAAATCGCCGAGGTAGTGCGCAGTACCGTCTCAGTAATGCTGACCGGGGAGACGGGTGTAGGCAAAGAGCTCGTGGCGCGGGCAATTCACCGGATGGGCCCAACGGCCCGCGGCCCCTTCATTGACATCAATTGTGCGGCGCTGCCAGATGAAAATTTATTCCAGTCAGAGCTATTTGGCCACGAAAAAGGTGCATTCACCGATGCCCATGCGCAGCGCAAAGGAAAGTTTGAACTGGCCAATGGCGGTATTCTTTTCCTCGACGAGATCAGCGAGCTCTCGAAAGACTCACAGGCAAAGATTCTCAAGGCCATTGAGAATCTTGAGATCACTCGCCTGGGCGGCTCGAAGGTTATTCGTGTCAACTGTCGCTTTATCTTTGCGACAAACAGGAATCTGCTGCAAATGCTTAAGGAAGGGCGGTTTCGAGAGGATCTATATTACCGGGTCAACGTGTTTCCGATTCACATTCCGCCGCTGTGTGAGCGTAAGGAAGACGTTTCTCTGCTGGCAAATTTCTTTCTCGATCATTTCTATAGGAAGTATTTGAAGCCACTCAAGACTATCGATCCGCAGGCCATGCAGCTCTTACTGTCATACCCCTGGCCTGGAAACGTCCGGGAGCTGCGCAATATTATCGAGCGCCTGGTCATCCGAACTAAGGAGCAAACGATTTCCTACCACGACGTGCTCGAGTGTGGCATCACTAGCGCTGCCGCCAGCGAGTCGATCATTCAGATTCCCGATTCCGGAATCAAGATTGATAATCTGGAAAAACAGCTGGTGATTGAGGCGCTGAAGAAAGCGGATTGGAATCAGAAAGCAGCTGCCGGGCTACTGGGTATTTCCGTGGATCGAATGAATGCCCGCGTTAAAAAATTCGGGATCAAACACCCTTCCTGGCGCGTACACAAGTAGCCGGCGCAGTACAACCGGCTGTTCACAAATATTTACATTAGGCGACATTCTGCGAATGTCGAATTGTAAATTGAAGATTGCAAATTGCAGATTTTAAAATGGAAGAAAAAGCAACGGAACTTTCAGAGAGATTATTAGATTACGGTGTTGAAATTGTAAAACTTACTACAAAGCTTGGGAAAACGCCAGGTAGGAAGCATATAGCCAATCAATCATTACGGCAAAGAAGGGGAAGTAAATTTGCAATTTAAAATTTCCAATTTTCGTTTTACAATTTTGTATTCACGAAGTATCAGAACGTCGCTTAACAAAACATTCACGCTGCGGTCTGTCGCCCTTGCCGTTCGGAAAATCCCCTGGGGCGAGTTCGTGTATACAAGACAATATTTGCATAATTGGCTTGAGAAACCAGCATGGCTACCGTTCTTCTGCTTGGCGTAGGCCCTACACCAGCGCCAGCAATCACAAAGCTATATGCGCCTGGCCTCCGGCTCTGGATTTTCACGCGTACCCTGGCCGCTAATGGACACAGGGTCATTATGGGAGAAGCTCAGTTTGCCGGGGAAGCAGAGAAGCTTGAAGCATCCTTCGAGCCCGAACCACTCTTTGCCAATGCTGTGCGAGTGCGGATGCCGGCGTCACCTGAAGCAGCAGCGCCAATGATTGAGCGCTTGGTGCAAGAGCATCAGCCGGCGTGCCTGGTAGCGACCACTGACGTAATGATTCTTGCAGCATGCCTTGCGCGCGTTTCCGTTCCCTGCTGGTTTGACTTTAACGGCCATCCGATGGCCGAGCGACAGATGCAGGCCAAGGTATTTGGCAGCGACGGAGGACTACTGGCCCAATGGCGCTATGTGGTGCCGGCGCTCCTGTGCGGGGATCATTTCTCCGTATGTTCACTGCCACAGAAGTATGCGCTAATCGGCGAGCTGGGCTGTTGCGGACGCCTTAACCAGTGGACGGCCGGCCATGACCTGGTAGACGTGATTGTTCCCGGCTATATAGAGCAGCAGGTGTCAGTTCAGCGGAAGCCAGCGATCCGTGGGCCGATTGTCGGCCCAGATGCGTTTGTGATGCTCTGGACAGGTGGCTACAATACCTGGGTAGACGTTGAGACCTTGTTCCATGGGGTGGAATACGCCATGGAGCGCAGCCCGACCCTCCATTATGTCTCCACTGGAGGTGCTATTCAGGGCCAGGACGAACAGACATTTGCGCGCTTCCAGAACCTGGTGGCGCAGTCGCCGCATCGCGACCGCTATCATCTCTGCGGCTGGGTTCCACTGGCTGATTTGCAGAACTACTATCTTGACGCAGATGTGGCAGTCAATATTGACATCTTTTCATACGAGGGTCTGCTTGGTGCGCGCAATCGAATGTTCGGCTGGATTCTGGCTGAGCTGCCCGTGGTCTCGACGAGCCTGAGCGAGTTCCCACGGGAGCTGGAGGCACAGGGATTGATTTCAACATTCCAGATAGGCGATTCATGCGGGCTTGGCAAGCTGCTGCTTCACATCGAGCAGCATAAAGAAGAGCACCGGCAGAAAGCACGAGCCGCAAAAGAATTTGTCATCAAGCACTGTGCCCCGGAAAAACTTCTCGCTCCGCTCTTACAGTGGGTCCAGCATCCACAGCATGCAGCGGATCTTCGTCAAGCTGCAGGGACAGATACGGCAAAGAGTGCGCCATACCCTGATAATTCTCTGGCACAGACGTTCGTCCAGATGCTCGAACTGGCAGACCGGGTCGAAGAGCAGCAGTGTCGCATTCAGACTCTCTCCGCCGAACTGGAGCGGATTAGAGGTAATCGCCTGTATCGCTGGTATAAGAGGTTCTTCGGACGCTAAGAAGCCTTCTTCCCGCAGCCAGATGAATCGGGCTGGCCAGCGGGTGCAAATACAACTATGGGCGGCAAACTAGGCATTAGCCTGTTCCACGGCGTACTGACCTTTAGAGACTCTTTCACAACGTGCGCCTAAGGCGCATGCACCTTGTGCCGTTGTGGTTTGATAGTGCTTTTAGAAAGGAAATCTATGAGCGGTTTCTTCAAAAGATTTGTTCCGCGACGTAAAACCTCCTCGTCCCGGCATGTTCCATCTCCAGAAATCCTGAATCTAGAATTGAGTTACGCATGCAATCTCCACTGCTGGATGTGTCCTCGCAGTCTCCCCGCGCAAGAACAGGGACTTCTGACCCCGCAGCTCTTCGAGAAGATCAAGCCCGCACTCAGTCGGTTCCGCTACGTCCACCTGAGCGGGTTTGGCGAACCGCTTCTGTATCCGCAGCTGCCCGAGATTGTTCATACCAGCAAAGCCGCAGGATGCCACACAAGCTTTACAACGAATTGCACGCTGCTCAGCCGCGAGCTAAGCAAGGAGCTCCTAAGGGAAGGCATTGATGCAATAAACGTATCAATCGATGCGAGTTCAGCACAAACCTATGAAACAGTACGGGGCGCAGGGAGATTCACACAGGTGCTCGACAATCTTCAGCAGCTTGCCGAATTACGGCTCCGCACGGGCACCCGAGTTGAACTTCAATGGGTGTTTCTCATGATGAGATCAACAATTGAGGAGTTAGCCGGAGCAGTACGGCTGGCAGCAGAGCTAGGGTTTGATCGGCTGGTGGCGAAGCATATGGAGACCGCAGTTTCACCAGAGGATCTCGCAGAAGCGCTTTTTAATACAGGCATAGCGCCGAATCTTGATGCGGAGATGAATAAGCGATTCCACGAGTGTGTCAGCGCAGCTCGTAAGGAAGCCAAGCGGCAAGAAATGCCGCTCTTTGTACACCCCCGCCGCTACAGTATTGATGGAACGTGTCTGGCACAGCCACTGAAAGCACTATTTGTTGATTTCGAAGGGAATGTATCGACCTGCTGTTATTTGAACGTTCGCAACGTGCGGCCTTACATGGCTGAGCCGCCTGCGGACACAGGAGTTGTTGGCAACCTTTCAGAACATTCGCTCGACCAATTGCTGCAGCACCCGGAGCATCTGGAATTTTTACGGCAGTGGCAGCAGGAGGTGATCCCTCCGGTCTGCAGAGGTTGTCTCCAAGTTACGCGCATGCGGCTACCTGATGAAGAGACATAATGGACACCAAACCAAAGCAGCCATTATCAATACGCAAGAAGATCATCTTCGCGGCGATCAGTATAGTTGTGCTCTGGGCTGTATGCGAAGTGTGCCTGCGCCTGGCCGGTATCGCAGTGTTTCCCACAACTCCATACGCCGACAGTTCGTATGAGGTCGAATGGGAGTTGAAACCGAACTTTGACGGAACATGGGTAGGGGTCAGCATCAAGACCAACTCACTGGGATTTCGTGATGAAGAGATTCCCCTGGACAAGCAGCCGGATGAATTCAGAATCCTCTGCCTTGGCGATTCGGTAACGCTCGGGTATAAATTGGAGGAGCCGCAGACCTACGTCGCGCAGCTCGAAGCTTTGCTCAATCAGCAGTACCGCCTACGGGGTTTCCAGGTGATCAATGCGGGTGTTGACGGCTACTCGACATTTCAAGAATTCTATCTCCTCAAGCAAAAGGGCCTGGCACTTAAGCCGGACTTAATCATAGTCTGCTTCGTGCTGAATGATGTAACGGAACAGTTCCGGACAATGGCAAGCCTGGGAGGAGCAGGTCATTACGCAGGTGCTGGGAAAAAATCGCTCACACGGTGCATTTTGCGAGTGCTAAACAAGAGCGCGCTCTACACAGCAGCAAAGCTGGTGTATCTGAAGCTGGAGGGGATGCGTCGCGCCCGACTGCAGCGACTCGGAAAGTGGCGCTATCGCTCGCTCGATGATATCTATAACGTAGCGGAGCTCTTTAAATCACCCTTGCGACCGGAGATTGAGACTGCATGGGAATTTACCAAGACTCAGCTGTTGCAGCTCAGTGAGCTGGCGCGCAAGAATAGCATCCCGCTGCTGGTGTTCGTTCCGCCATATGCCGGGCAAGTTGAAAAACGTGGGATCGGCATGGAACCCCAGCGTGTACTGGCCCGGTTCTGCCTGCGCCACAACATCCCGCTCTACGATTTGAGTCCTGGATTTCTCGCGACCTCTGATCCGGAGGTGCTCTTCCTTGACGGCAGCCATTATAATACCGAAGGATCACGACTAATTGCCGAGATGCTTTTTCAGAAGTTGACGGCTAATGATACGCTAGTTAAAACAGGAGACGAGTTTTACACAGCTTTTGAGACAGAGATGAAACAGCTGGCAGGCAGAAGTAACAGCTCCCAGACTGACAAGGAGAACTTATGAACACAGCAGATGTCAAATCCCTGATAACACACATGAGCCTTGAGGATAAGATTGGTCAGCTCCTTCTGGCAACATGCTATAGCCAACGGCAGGGTGAGGTGGAAATCGAGCGCTGCAAGGTCGGTGGATTTATGTACATCTACCATGATGCACTCAGCCTGGCCAAACTGAGCAACCACCTCCAAGAGTGTTCTCCCATTCCCCTGCTGCTGGCCGCAGACTTCGAGCGCGGTACTGGAGCAACGATTGATGGGGGGACAGACCTGGTGAGCCAGATGGGCCTTGGTGCAACGCGCGATCCGAAGCTGTGCTTCGACGTGGCAGCACTGACGGCAGAGGAGGCAGGTCTTCTGGGCGTGAATGTGAATTTCATGCCTGTGCTTGACGTTAATACCAATCCGAATAATCCGATTATTAATGTGCGCTCGTTCGGCGAACACCCCGCACTGGTGGGCGAGCTGGGCTGTGCTTACATTCAAGGTACCCAATCGCGCAATGTACTGGCCGTAGCCAAGCACTTTCCCGGTCACGGCGATACAAAGACCGACACGCATTTGCGCCTGGCCTTGGTGAACTGGGTTGAAGACGAAATCCGGGACGTGGCGCTACCGCCATTCCAGGAGGCAATTCGTGCCGGCGTAGACGGAATCATGCCGGGGCATTTGCGGATACCAGCGTTTGAGCAACAGCCGATTCCAGCAACGATGTCGCGGCGTATCCTGCAGGGACTCTTACGCGATGAGATGGGCTTCAAAGGGTTGATCTTCAGCGATGCGATGGAAATGGGAGGCATCGTGCAGCATTTCTCGTTTGACGAGGCCGTGGAGCGAGTGTTTAATGCGGGATGTGACCTCCTGGTTATGCTGAGGGACAATGAGGAGGCTGTGGACGTGTTGCGCAACGCAGTAAAGCACGGACGCATTGCTGAAGAGCGAGTTAATGAATCCGTGGCGCGCATTCTTGCTGCCAAGACGAAACTGGGGCTGTCCGACCACCGCAAGGTTGACGTTGAGACACTGCCTCAGCGCCTGAACTCGCCGAATGCACAGGCCACCGCACATCGCGCAGCCCTGGCTGGCATCACGCTGGTGAAAAATACGCAGGGCCTGATTCCTCTCATGCCCGATACGAAGGTCGCCGTCATTGCCGTGTCGAATTTTGAAGCACCCAGGTCGCTCTGGAAAGACGCTGTGGTCTTCCCCTACGAATTGATGCGCTTTGTGCCACGGGTCAAGTTTCTCTACGCAGGAGTGGCAGACGACCCAACTCAGGTACGCCGCGCGGTTGAGCTGGCTAGCCATGCAGACGTCGTGCTCGTTGCAGCATTTATCAAGGTCATCGTGGCGCTTGGAAAAATTCGGCCGAACAAGCGCGTATGCCAATGCGTGGCTGCGCTGCGAGAAACCGGCAAGCCGATGGGCATGATTAGCTTTGGCAGCCCGTATATCTTGCGCGACTTTCCGTGGGTGAACAGCTACATTGCAGCCTACGGAAGCTCGCCTGCCACACAGCAAGCTGCGGCAGAACTTGTGGCAGGCAAACAGCCATTCCACGGGATTCTACCCGTGACGATTTCCGAAAAGTACCCGGCAGGATTCGGTATCTGCGAGTAATGCACTTACGAAAATCGTAGGGGCGAGGTCTCCTCGCCCTAGGGCGGGGGAACCCCGCCTCTACAATCCTGAACAATGACTATAGCGGCCGCGCAGTGGCTCGCGATAGATCGTGAAAGTTGCCCACGCAAGCAACGACGCGCTTCTCCTACAGGGCGGGGGAACCCCGCCCCTACAGCGCAATGGGATATTTCCCGAATGCTTTCGTCGTCTCCACCATGGCCCGGTAGTTCTCCACTTTGACATAATCGGGCACGGAATTACTTGAGCTCAGGCAATAACCCCCTCCTGGCGCGAGAAGGCGAATTTTCTCCTTCACTTCCTCTGCGGTCTCCTCTGGCGTTCCTCGCGTAAGCGTATAGCCCAGGTCTATATTGCCAATCACACAGAGCTTTCCTTTAACTCGCTCCTTCACCTTCACGATATCCATGGCTTTTGGCTCAATGGGGTGAATGGCGTTAACATCACAGGCAATGATGTCGTCGAACACGTCCCAGAGCACGCCGTCTGTGTGATAGAGGAACGGCAGGTTGTGCTGCCTGGCCAGCTTGCCAATCTTATGCAGCCAGGGGAAGAAATGCTGACGCAAGACCGTGGGCGAGACAATAAGGCTGTTGGCGTAAGCAATGTCATCGCTGTACCAGAGCGCAGCGACGCAGTCAAACGTCACCATATTCTCAAACAAATTGTAGACGATCTCGCCGATGGTCTGAAACATCTGCTCGACGAGTTCCGCGTTTTCATAAAGCATCAGCGAGAAGTTCTCAAATCCCATCATCTCCCAGACCATTGTAAAGATGTCGCCATACTGGCCAATCACTTTCATGGAATCGGGAAGAACCTGCGTTATGGTTTCGAATCTGGAGTAGTCTATCGACTCCGGCGCAGGCCAGGGGTAGCGCTCGAATTCCTCCTGGGAGGTAATGACCCCGTTATGTTCGCTAGCCCATTTGCGCTGGGTGCCCTCTTCTGTGATCGGTGTAGTTTTCCTGCCCTCGCGGGGCTGAATGTCTCCAGGATTCATATTAATGATCGGTTGGAGCTTCACATAGTCGTAGCCTGCGGCGCGCCAGAACTCGACTTCGTCCGCGAGGCCGGTAATCCGCTTTTGCAAGTAACCTTCTTTGATACACTGCGCGATCCCCAGCTCAATCAGTGGAACGTAGTCCGGCTCACCACAGAGGAGCGCTGTTCGTAAGCGATCAAAGTTCGGTTCTCGTTCCATTGTGCGGATCCTTTCCGAGCGGGTTAATTTTATCTCTTTCTATTCCAGCCAGGAGTGGCCGGCAAGCCGGAGTGCACGTGAAGAGCTGGCAACATAAGCGGCATGGGGCATGTTCACAACATTGATGTGGCGGAGCCGCATCGTGCAGCGTGGGCCATTGGTTAAAACGATAATTTGAGAACCTCCTGGACGTACTTCTTATTTTCATAAGCACTCTGACGTGGATCAGTTAAGGATTGATCCAGCTCGATCGTAATCCACCCGGTGTAGTTATTGTTTCGCAAACCTTTCAAAATACAGGGAAAATCTATCGGGCCTCTTCCCAGCTCACTGAAGATGGGCAGCTGATCCTCTGCATCAATTTTCACTGGTGTGGTGGCGTCAGGATTCACATCCTTGAAATGAACGTATATGATGCGATCTTTGTAAGTATTGACAACTTCAACGGGATCTGAGCCACCTTTGTAGAGATGAGCAGTATCAGGACAGAGAAAAACTAAGCGGGGATCAGTACGATCCATAAGGAGACCAATCTCCTCGCGGGTTTCGATCACTGTACCCAGATGGGGATGATAGGCGGCCTTGATGCCTTTGTCCAGGAGTGCCTGGCCCATGAGATTCAGATTGTCGGCCATCCGTTTGATTGTCTCCTCAGTGGGCATCCGGTCGTCGCGCACACCACCGCCGAGCACCAAAATCTCCGCGCCATTCTCCTTGAGAAAGTCGGCCAGCGCCAGATTCCACTCGAGGTCCTTTGTCAGAGCCTCGCGTGTGCTTAACGTGCCTCCGCCGTAAAGAGTCACCAGCTGGACCCCGTGATCGTGCAGAAGGAGTTTAAAGTCGTCTACCTTATCGCGATAGTGATCAGCAATAGCGCCAAAGGTTTCTATGCCTTTGAAGCCAAGCCCACCAATGTCGCGCACTGCCGTGTGAAACATGTCAATGCCCCACGTAATTGTGTGATAGCCAACGCGAATTTTTTCGTTCATGGATTCCCCGCCTCCATTCTTTTGTCTCGTGCCCTGATGTCCCGGTTCTAGACTCTCAATATCAACCACATGTTAACCATATTACGCAGAGCATCATATTGGTATCACTGTATGACTTACGCAAAGCCGCAAAGTCGCTAACAAAACGGATCTTTGCGTTCTTGGCATCTTTACGAGAGATTTAAAATCTGTAACCTGTTTAGTGCTCTCATTAGTAAAAGCGGCAAACCTACGTTTCGTCCTGCTGCCGGACAGCCGAAGCCAACGCTTCGCTATGCTTTTTCTCTCTATATATATATGATGATCACTAAAATGTTGAGCTATTTTCTAATACCCCTTAACAAATTCGTCAATAGAATACTCACACCGAGAACAAGACAAACCGGAAGCGCCAGAAGCACTACCAGCGGCGTGAGCAAAAATGCAAACGACCCGAACCGCTCGTAAAGACGAACAATTTTCTTGCCTTTGAGCGTTAGCAGTGCTGAGCGTGTTTCCTCAAGCTCGGTGGTCAATTGGGCAATCTGTAGATCTCGTGATTCGAAGCGAAGCGCAGCGGCTTCCTTGTCGGGTCGAAACTGTGGCTCGTGGCAAAAGCTCGACAGCGGCCCAATCGTCTTGTCCCAGGTGAAATGCTCGCGCACCAGGCGCTGAGCATTCTGGCCACGCCGCCTAACTTCTTCCGGCCATGCCAGAATCTCGCTGACAATGCTTTTGAAGCCCGCCTTATCCTCTGGCGACACCACCCATCCTGCCTCGTAGCGGCTGATATACCCGGAGAGCTCTGAATAATTGTTATAGATGACGGCCACCCCGCACCACAGATACACCATCGTGCGCGTAGTAAAGGCGAGCTCGCGTTCCGGGTTCCGCGCCATCAGATCAAGAGCAACTGCCGCATCTTGATACTCAGCAAGCAATTGTTCGTACGGTATGAGTCCTTTGAGCTTTACACGCGGGTGCTGATCCAATCGCTCCAGCAAAGCCTGAAATGTCCCACCCGAGACGTCTCCCTCTGGATGCATTCCACCGTAGAAGGTGAGGGATCCGCGCTGCTGGTCGTCAAAAACTTCCAGCAGCCACGTAAGCGCATTGCTAGGATTCTGCCACGGGAGAAATATTCCTCCGTAGACAAATGAATCCGGCTTGCCCTCCCGATATGGCGGGAGCTCGGGCGAAAGCGACAGTGGAATCACCGGAAGCAGATGCGGTTCGAGCGAAAATCCTGCCAATGCGAGAAAGCTAAGAAAGTAATGGCGCTGAAATTCACCGGAACAGATCACAAAGTCAGCACGCCGCAGGGCCGCAAGTTTTTCATACAAGTCCGACTCGAACGACTCACTGCCCCAGTAGGCGCGCTCCAGCAGATGTGGCCCTGCAAGGTCAATCACCAGCGGGCATTCCACCGTTTCGATCTCGCGCATCAACCCCCAATGTTGTACAACGAGGACATCAGGATTTTTTTCCTGGATGAACGCTGTCAGGTCATGCCGCTCAAAGCAGTTGCTGCGGATTTCCTGGTTCTGAGCAGCAGTATTGGGTAAAACTGAGGTAGGCATTGCAGTGATGACATCAAAGCCCTGGCTGCGGAGTCCCTGAGCCAGACCCCAGGCGCGCAGCCCGGCACCTGTTGTCACCATCCCGGGATACGGTAGTGGTTCAGTTGTGACAATAAGTATGGCCATGTGCCGAAGCGGAAAGCCAACTTTGTAGCGCCCGCCTCTGGCGGGCTGTCGTGAAGGCGTCTCGCCTTCACATGATGTGCACAATGTTCTGCCAATTGCCCGCCCGCGGCGGGCGCTAACATGCGTCATTGCAAAGCAAAATATGCTAGCACACTAACCATTACCCGCTCGTGAAGTCAACGGTTCTTTCCGCTTCGCACCAGACACCCGTGCAGATTATAGCTCCTGTTCGCACAATAGTGCCTGGTCCAGTCGTGACACTCCGCGATGGGTACTCGCATCTCAATTCCAGCGTGATTCTTAAAAAAGCTTACCGGTTTGTGCCTCTGGGTCTCTTTAATAGACGCCCCTTGCTGCAGCTTGCAATAAGACTTGGCAATTTTTTAAAATCGGTTTGGCTAAACCTTAAAGCATGTTACAGCACCATCAGTGGCAACCAACCCATGCGTGTTTTCAGCATCCGCGGCTTGCAGCCATTGCAATATCAACGACGCTTCTCTGTCCACTCATACAACTCATCACACAGAGACGCCATGGTCTCCTTCTCAAAAGCTCCCTGCAATAGATGAAGCAATGCACGTATTCTGTCTTCTTCTCGTGCATAAACCCCTTTCAAAAGATTAAAGAATTTCGCGTATTCCTTTGCGCCGTTCTGTTTAAACTGCCTCCTTAGTTGCGGCTAAGGCTTATTGCAGATGCGGATATCTCCCATTGTTAATGAGTTTTTTGAATTAATTCTCAAAAATTCGCTCATTTTGTGGAAATAAAGCTTGACAGACTATTTCTCGGAAATTAAACACCATGTAGAGAAAGAATGCCAATGAACTATTCTCACTAGATGAAAATCAGGCCTTTCTCTTGCTCAAGTCCTATTTCCTCGTACGAATTCCCCCTCTCTTGTTGCCAGTGGTTAGTGAGCACCTTGGAAATTTTGAAACAGATTTATCTTATTACAGTGTGCGGTACAAACGCTGGTATTTGTTATCTGTTGCGCTTGACGGTAAATTATTTTCTATTGTTTGAATGAAAACGAAAGGAGGATGTAGGACAATGAAAAAGGCGCTATGTTTTCTCATCGGTTTTATCATGGCAGTAGCTTCTTATGCTGTAATTGGTGACTCACCAAAAGAAAGCAATTCGACTCATGTACCGGACCCCTCCGCCCAGCACGCAGTTGCGGCGCAACCCTCCATGACAGTGCCGGGGGGTACTCGTAGCGACGAAGTCCCAGCCTCGGAATATCCGGCGCGAGCGCCAGCACCCGATACATCAAGCGCGGATTTCGAGACGGGACCACAAGACTTAATTCTTGGGGATTCGTTTCAAACAAATCCCCGGTTTATGAAACTTGGGCCGATTCACATTCGCAACGGACGACTAGTTAGCGTTCCGCTTGGAATGTCTTCCGAAATGACTATTAAGAGCGGAAAAACCGAAACTATCACGTCGGAAATAATTGGCAAAACTCAACAGACGTTACGCGCTATAGATGAAAGCACAGAAAGAAAGATGGTGGAATCTGGCGGACTGACCGCAACTAGTTCTTTAACCGCCGGCCCTTTATTAAATAGCGACGCTCTCTCTACCCCTGCCATCGAAATAGCTACCGGTTCAGACGCCAGTTCCGGTCTGGCTGAAGCCGCTGAAGTAATTACACCTACTTTATCGCAAGTTTACTACAAAATCAGAATCGAATCTAAGGATGAAATACAACCTTTACTTACGGAAGAGGACGATTTGCCCCTAGATCAAGGGGACGAGGACACCGTTTGGGTTAGCACGAGCACATTGCACGCGTTGCAGGAAGCAGGGGCATCTTTCGAAATTCTGGGGGGCGTAAATAGATTTACATTTGAAGGTGATCAAGGAAAAACCAGAGAGCACAGCGCTTCAGGAATTGTTGTTAATTCCACCGGCAACTTTATCATGTCTTCAGGATCACAGTACTACCTGATTCCAGACCTTGGATATAAATGGGTTGGTATGCGAAACACCAGTGGAGCTCCTTCAGGCGCACAAACAACGAACCTGAAATACAGGTTGCGCATTATTAACAACGTTAATCCAACGGACATCTATTGCGGGGACTACGAGATCTATTTGTCGTCTGAGGCAAGAGGCGGCGCTGTCCCTCATTACTTGGTTTACGACAATCTCGGTGGGCGAACCGACGGTGGGTATGACGATGACGCTGAAGACGATTACGATATCTACCTCAACTGGCGATCGACATCTCATTTCAACGGAGAAAACCCGAATCAGTGGTGGTATGTTTATATTAAAGATACTTACAGTGGTGATTATGGTCATTTGCAATACATTGAATTTGATGTTTATTGGGAAACAGCATTAGCGGACCTGACGGCGCCGAGTTACCAGGTGGCCGGTACTGATGTAAATGAAGGCGATCCATTCTGGGTGAAGTTCAAGATCCAGAACGATGGTGCAGGCGCGGCGGGTTCCAGCCACGCCCGAGCCTATCTGTCGGTGGACAATGATTTTGACACCTCGGATGACTACGATTTAGGCGAGAAGTCCGTTCCTGCTCTCAGCGCTGGGGCTTATACCTGGATTCAGTGGGATTTCAACATGCCGAATCTGGGTTCGGGGGACTATGATATATGGGTGCTGTGTCTGGTTGATAGCCGAGGAGAAGTCCCGGAAAGCAATGAGAACAACTTATTCAAATCCACAAGCGTCGCTTTCCGAGGCCATGATCCAGTGTATGCGGATCTGACGGCACCAAGTTATCAAGTTGCCGGGACTGATGTAACTGAAGGCGATCCATTCTGGGTGAAGTTCAAGATCCAGAACGATGGTGCAGGCGCGGCGGGTTCCAGCCACGCCCGAGCGTATCTGTCAGTGGACAATGATTTTGACACCTCCGATGACTATGACTTGGGAGAGAAGCCTGTTCCCGCACTCAGCCCCGGGTCCTACACTTGGATTCAATGGAACTTCAACATGCCGGATATTGGTTCAGGGGACTACAATGTATGGGTGCTGTGTCTCGTGGATAGCCGATACGAAGTTCCGGAAAGCAATGAGAACAACTTATACAAATCAACCATCGTCGCTTTCCGAGGCCATGATCCACCCGCGGATCTGACGGCACCAAGTTATCAAGTTGCCGGGACTGATGTAACTGAAGGCGATCCATTCTGGGTGAAGTTCAAGATCCAGAACGATGGTGCAGGCGCGGCGGGTTCCAGCCACGCCCGAGCCTATCTGTCGGTGGACAATGATTTTGACACCTCGGATGACTACGATTTAGGCGAGAAGTCCGTTCCTGCTCTCAGCGCTGGGGCTTATACCTGGATTCAGTGGGATTTCAACATGCCGGATCTGGGCTCGGGGGATTATGATGTATGGGTGCTGTGTCTGGTTGACAGCCGAGGAGAAGTCCCGGAAAGCAATGAGAACAATCTATACAAGTCTACCAGCGCTGCTTTCCAGGCGCATGATGTGCTGCTAGCAGACCTGACGGCACCGAGTTACCAGGTGGCCGGTGCTGATGTGAATGAGGGTGATCCGTTCTGGGTAAAGTTCCAGATCCTAAACGGTGGGGCAGGTTCAGCGGGCGCCAGCCATGCCCGGGCATATCTATCGCCTGGTGATGATTTTAACACTGGGGACGACTACGATTTAGGCGAGAAGTCCGTTCCTGCTCTCAGCGCTGGGGCTTATACCTGGATTCAGTGGGATTTCAACATGCCGGATCTGGGCTCGGGGGATTATGATGTATGGGTGCTGTGTCTGGTTGACAGCCGAGGAGAAGTCCCGGAAAGCAATGAGAACAATCTATACAAATCTACCAACGCTGCTTTCCAAGCGCATGATTCTGGGGGCGAGCCCGATATCCGTGTTGAGCCAACGATGCTAAATTTTTATGCGATTTGCACCGCAGGACGCCGCCATGTTGATTCTCAAAACAATAAAAACACAATGAATCTCAGGGTGAACGGTGAAGCAAATTTCGAAGCATCAGAAGGATTGCCGAATGGACTAACGTTCGTGTGGGTAGTGTTAAATCCAGAGGCCGATCTCGTGGCTTTGCAAGACGCGATTGCTGCCATTGGTGGTGAGTCACGCAGCTTGGCTCCGGAACGGAAAATCTTGGTTGCCATTGACTCGTCAGAGGTACCGAATCTGGCGATGATTGACGGAGTTGATTCAGTGGAGCCTTATGTCACACAAGATCTCGGTGGTGACCCGAACGCGGGTGGTATCCCTGGTTTCGGCCATAGGCCTCCAACATCCCAAGAACTTGAATATATTATGAGGATCTATGAGGAAGTGTACCAAATTCAACCGAACATGTTGTCCATTGAAAGAGCAAGGTTACAGGGGATGGAAGAAACACCTGTGTCGGCAGACAATACGATTTCTCAGTACTTTCCCCCAATCCGAAGCCAGGGTACACAAGGCTCCTGCACGGCGTTTGCCTCGTGCTATTATTACAATACATACACGCAGGCCCAGGATGAGAACCTCACAGTGTCTAATGGCGATAACGACCACATCAACAGCCCGGCTTTCATGTATCCTTTGGTAAATGACGGAGTAGATGCGGGAGCGGTAACCGCTCTAGTAGTTGCACGTATTAGTGAGGTCGGGTGTTGCAACTGGACACTTAAACCCTACTCCTCGAGCGACTGGACTTCTTGGCCTTCCGAAGCAGCCTGGATTGAAGCCTTGAAGAGACGGACCGCCGGATCCCATAACATTAATGGATCCACCGATGCTGGGATTGCTGCTATTAAACAGCATCTGGCAAACGGCCATGTTGCTGTAACTCGGACTGATGTTTATACTAATTGGCACCCTACATTCCATGATAATGAAGGGCGGGGAATCCAAAACGGGGTGCTCTTCTCTCATGACGGGGAAACGCGAGTAGGCGGCCATGCTATGACAATTTCCGGCTATGATGACAATCGACCTTATAATGACGGCACCACCACTCGATACGGTGCATTTCTAATTGCGAATTCTTGGGGAAGCACATGGGGGACGTTCAACAGCACAGGTGCCGGAAGCCGTGGTTATATGTGGGTGGCCTATGATTACTTCAAGACAGATAACGGTTGTTTCGGAATTGCATATTATAATGATGATCGTGACAACTATCGCTCTAGACTTTATGCCGTCGCCGGGCTCAATCACGCGGAGCGGGGTCGAATTAGTTACAGCGGGGGGATTGGCTCCACCTCGAGTCCTGCTTGGAGCTCCTACAAACCGATCGATCAAGACGGCGGGAATTCTTTGAGTATAACCGACAGCAAGCGCGTGGCCGTTGATCTTACTGAGGGCATTCCATCAATCTCGGACTACGACAACATCTCATTATTCGTCAAGTGCAGCGTCTCCTCATCGGCCAGCTCAAATGGAACAATCACAAGCGCCGATTTCTTTTATGATTTCGACAGCGACGGAAGCTTCCAAAGCGTCTCCTCCGCCGATCCCACCGTAACAATAACGCCTGGCAGCAGTGGTTACGCGACGGTGAACTTCGCTGCCGACACCAATTCAAAGATCTTCGTTATCTACAACGACGGAACCGCGGACCTGCATGTAACCGACATTGCGCCCCGGGATGGTGAAATCTGGCTGATCTGGTCACCCGATCCGAATCCCGGACCACCTATAACTATTCCGCCGGGAGGCTCGCAAACTGTCACGGTTACGGTCGACCCCTGTCTTGCCGGGGGAGGCACGCATGATGACCGACTGCTGATTTACAGCAACGATCCTCCAAATCCTTATCCTGACGCTGTTTACATTTGGCTTGAAGTTCCGACGCCCACACCCACGCCCACTCCTACACCTACCCCAACTCCCACTGCGACCCCGACCATAACACCTACACCCACTCCTACACCAACAGTCACCCCGACACCTACGCCGACCGTAACTCCGACCCCAACACCAACAGCTACACCTACTCCTACGCCAACTCATTTTGTTCCGGTAGAGCCGACAGGTAGATCACAGCCTGTATACATAGTGGATGCCACCATTCGTGGAGTATCCCTGGAGCCCAGTGATGAAGTAGGCTTATTTGATGTGCCGGATGGAAGTGAATTATGTGTTGGTGCTGATGTAATACAAACTCTACCGATGGCAGACCCAATAACAGTATGGATAGAATATCAGCCGCCGGTGGGTGACAAGCTGCCCGGTGCTGTGGAAGGCCACTTGATGCAATTTAAGATATGGGATAGCAGTGAGTCAAGGGAATACACAGCACGAGTAACAGAAGTGGTATCGGGTCCAGATCCGCCAGTGTATCAAGAGGGGGTACCTGTGGCAGTCAAAATAGCGGCATATGTACAGGAGATAGTGTTGCACGAAGGCCGTCTAGACTGGATTTCGTTTAATGTAGAGCCCTTCAATCCTGATGTAGCAGCTATATTCCAGAACATTCTGAACCTTGTTATCGTGCAGGATGACCAAGGTGGTGTTTACATACCTCCTGATATTATTTATCCGGGTCATCCAGGGACTAATACCATAGGTGACGTTGTTCCGTGTGAAGGCTATCAAGTATTCATTCTGCGAACTGGAGAACAACTTCTGGAAGTAGAGGGTACTCCGATAGATCCATGCCAGATAGTTTGTACTGCCCGGGGTGGTTTGCTCGACTGGTTTGGGTATCCACTGCAAGAAGCTCACCCGATAGCCGAGATATTTAACGACACCACTAACGCGAATTTGTATAACTGCTTGATAATAATTATGAATGATCAGGGTCAATACTACATACCGCCTGATGTTATTTATCCTGGCCATCCAGGGACGAATACGATTGGGAATATGCAACCAGGGGAAGGCTACAAGTTGTACCAGATCTGTGGAGATGTGGCATTTAGCTACTGTGGTATTTTCCTATTAGCTGATCCGGGCAAAGGAGAAAAGGAAGGACAATCTCTGGCTCTCGAAGAAATCAAAGATGAAGATATTGAAACCGATTCGATTCACTTTGTCCCTGTGAGCCCAACAGGTAAGAGCCAACCTGCATATATTGTGAATATTACCGGTATTGACGTAGAATTGGGCTTAGATGAGGTGGGTATATTTGACATACCGGAAACGTCTGAGCTCTGTGTGGGAGCAGATATGATAACGGCGCTGCCAGCAGTTAATCCGATAACGGTGTGGTTAGAGTATCAACCGCCCGTAGGAGATAAGCTGCCGGGAGCGGTCGAGGGTCATGAGATGATATTTAAGTTTTGGGATGCAAGCGCGGCTCAAGAATATCCGGCAACGTATGAAAAGATAGGTGGTGGTGATGCATTATTCCAGGAGGGTGTGCCAGTGGCAGTTAACCTTACTCTCGTGACACCTACTCCTACGCCAACAGCTACACCTACCCCAACTCCCACTGCGACCCCGACCATAACACCTACACCCACTCCTACACCAACAGTCACCCCGACACCTACGCCGACACCTACGCCAACTGTAACACCCATTGGTTTTTGCGATATAGAGATTACTGGCACTGTTTATAACGCAAGCACTTCGGATCCTTTGGAAAATGCTAAGGTTTTCCAGCAGTATTACGACTACTTTGGCATTCCTTGGCGTTCTCAAGAAACATTCACATCAATGGATGGCTCATATGAAATATGGTGGTATGGTGTTCAGGGCGGAGGGAGAATAGTGTCGGTTGTTTCAAAAGATGAGTATACAACAGAAACAGAGCAACGAACAATATCAGCTATTCACGGAAGTCCTCAGCACTGGCAATGGGACTTCTATTTGACCCCGATTGTAACTCCCACCCCAACTCCTACTCCAACAATAACGCCCACACCGACACCGTCACCAACGCCTTCACCAACACCGACCTCAACGCCTACGCCGGTTGTTCTTGCTGTAGAGGACAGCTATGGGTGTCCGGGCACAACGAATGTTCCTATTCAGATTAGTCTGGATAATACTATGAGTGTGAAGGGTGTTCAGTTAACCCTGTGTGATGTCCCGGATCTATTGACGCTAGGTTCTCAGGATCCTGCGCCAGATCCCGTCCGGGCGCCGGAGTTTCTGGTGGCTGCTAATGATGTTTGTGGCTGTGTGGAGGTGCTTATGGTCTCCCTCACTGGTGATCTCATAGCTCCGGGAACTGGTCCAATTTTCACTCTGTATTACGACGTAGACCCGGGTGCTCCGGTGTGTAGCGATATCAGTATGCAACTTACCGACTACAATGTCTCTGATGAGAATCTTAATCCTCTTCTGGTGATTCCTGAAGATGGTATTTTTAAAGTTGGGGTCAAGGGAGATCTGGATGGCGACTGTGATTGTGACTTGTTTGACGTCCTGCTCCAGATTGATATCGTTCTTGAAAAGATATCGCCGACGCCTTGCCAGATGTGGGCAGGAGATATGGACGATGACGGTGATATTGACCTGTTTGATATTTTGGCGCTGATTGATTGTATACTGGGTAAGACACTATGTGCATGTGCATCTGGCGGAGCTGTCGCTCCAGAAGGAGAACGTGAGGCTGAAGCGCCGGGAGAGACAGAGGAATTGATCCTCGAAAATGAGACAAATACCCTGAGCATCCCTGTTGAGCTGAGTAATAAAGACCCAGTGAAGGGGCTGTTTTTCGTAATGCCTCACATTCCTGAAGGCTTGAACTTGCAAGCTATCAGACTTGCCGAGGGCCTTGAAGGCTTTCATGTGGACTTCAATCAGGTAGGTCGGGATGTCAAAGTAATTTTGGTATCCATCGGGAGTGAGCTCATTGCTGCTGGCGATGGCCCGATTATGGACCTGGTGTTTGAAGCATCTGGAAAGAAGATCCGTGGCCGGCGCGGCTTTGCTCTGTTAAAGAACATCCAGGCTGCTGGCGAGGAGAATGATCCAGTAAATATAAAACTAAATATTCAACCAGTAAAGGCAAAACCAAGGATTGACTATCGCAGATGAGATTCAGGATGAATTAACGATGTGGCCTGCATAGCAAACACAGCCAATTCTTGATAAAAGCAAACGCGTTTCTAACACCTTACCTTTGTTGTGCGCATTTGTAGGGGCAGGTTTGAAACCTGCCCCTACTTCTCTTTTTTCAGAACATCTCTGCTATTCATGGAGTTCAAGAAGCTCGGTATATACTTCGACTGTGCGCTCAATCATGCGGTCGAATGCGAAATGGGTAAGTACGTGTTCTCGCCCGCGGCGGGCGCTAACATGCGTCATTGCAAAGCAAAATATGCTAGCACACTAACCATTACCCGCTCGCGAAGTCAACGGTTCTTTCCGCTTCGCACAAGACACCCGTGAAAATCATAGCTCCTAGTTTTTGACCAGACATACTGATGTGCCAACAATCTCTTTTTTATATTTCATCAAATTCTCAGCTTGTACCTTAGCATTTCAAGCCGAAGTTCATAATCAAGCGGATGGGGGTCGGCCCAGATGCGCTCGCAGTCCTTGCAGAGAGCAAATTTCTCAATCTCCTTTCTGTGCATTGCTGCGCGAAAGCGTTGGAAATTTGCGTTATTCCAGAGCTCATACAGATTTTCTTTCTTTATATCGCCCAGAATATTCGCATTATCTAGGTCGCCACAGCAGGTAACTGCCTCACCTTTCCAATTAAATGTTAAATCTCTATAGGGAACATCGCATACCCAGCGTTTGCCTTTACAATGAGATGGAGAAACATACTCAGTGCCATCCATTACTCCGCTCCATGCATGGGCAAGGATGGTTTTAAATTCATCAACCGGAAGATCTCTAAATTTTTCTTCAAGTAGATCTCTTTTTTCATATAACGGACGGCGATTATGACGGCCTTTCTCATAAGCCTCAATATTCTGAACTATTGCACGAGGAAAAGGTGAGCAACGCTTTTGCTTCATTCTAAGAAATGTGCGAATGTTCTCTACCACCTTAAAAAAATCCGCTCCTGTTCGCAGCATTTCATACTCTTGCACAGTTCTTCCGTCAAAACTGAAACTTATCTCGTACAGCCCGGCGTTAATGATTTTTTCCGACATTTCAGCAGTCAGGTTCGTGGCATTAGTGTGCACTGTGGCTTTTACGCCATGTTGGGCACAAATTCGGATAAGCCCATCTATTTGCGGATGCAGCAGCGGTTCGCCGGCGAGCCATAAGCCAAATGTTTTCGGGGTATGTTTAAGTTCAGAGACTATTTTTATAAGAACGGCGTGGTCGAGAAAGCCTTTTTCACTTTTTGTCAGTCCCACTCCGGTGGGGCACATCGGGCACTTCAAATTGCACACATTTGTCGGGTCGACAAAGATATTTATGGGGCCATAGTCCAGAACTGTCTTTCTTCGATTTCTGGCTTTTACCCAAGATCGGTCTCTATCTTTCAAATTTTTTTTGACTGCCCTTGTAAAATGCTGAGCTTTCCACAGGGCATTTCTCAATTTTGTTTTAAAATAGTTGGCCATAATTAATGAGACTGAATTGCGATATAATATGAAAAGGATTAAATGAAAAACACAAGTGATCTTTAACTCATAACACCATCTTCGTGAAGAAGTACTTTCTTAAGAATGCGTCATTTGAATCTTCAAAGCAAAGCGCAACTATTATTTCCGGAGCATCCCAAACAAGTTTCGCAGGCGGCACCCTTCCGATCCTGGGTTTCGGACATCCATGATAAGTATGGCCATAACATACATGCTCAGTGGGGTATGAGGAGTTCGTTGTAAACCTCGGCCGTGCGGTCAATCATGCGGTCGAATGCGAAATGGGTGAGTACGTGTTCTCGGGTGCGGCGGGCTTTGGCCTCAAGGAGTTCGGAAGATTCTAGAATTTCCTGAAGGCGCTCGGCGAGATCAGCTGCGTTGCCGCGTTCGAATAAAAAGCCCACTTCGGTGGTTACTACTTCGGGGATTGCTCCACTCCGCGAAGCCAGCACTGGCGTGCCCTGAAGCATTGCTTCAATCGCCACCAGCCCGAAAGCAGGCTGTGCCAGTTCGGGATAAACAAAGAGGTCCGCAGCAGCATAGTAGCTCGCCAGCAGGTCGTGCGGCACCGCACCGAGGAATCGCACATTGCTGAGCTGCTGCGCAGCGCAAAAGGCTTCGAGCTTGCGCTTCTGGCTTCCCGTGCCGCCTATAAGGTAGGTGAAGTTCTTGCTCGAACACTGCGCCAGCGCCTGAAGCACTACCTGTATCCCCTTCATCTCTTCAAGACGTCCAATCGTGAGCAGCACGAAGCCGGACAGCCCAAGTTTTTCTCGCGCCTCGTGCTTATCAATCAGCGGGTGCTGGTTTTCATCTACTCCCAGAGGAACCAGACGAATTTTTCCTTCCAACCTCGGCGATCTCCTGAGCAGCTCCTGGCGTGTGAACTGACTATCAACGATAATTCTGTGCGCACGCCGCAAGAGATTTTCATAGAGAGGAGAAATGGCGATACGCTGCCTATAGCGCCACACCTTGGCGATCTTCTGGCTGAGCGAGTACAAGGCAAACTGCGCAGGAGCAAGCGGGGTCTCAGAAAACAGCGTTCCGTGGATGGTGACGATAAATGCAGGACGTCCGAGCTCTGGTGGTCGGTAGGTCAGGCCAGCGAACCCCTGGCTGTGGATAATGTCAAACTGCTCGGTTGCATGCAGTCTGCTGATGGCGCGTGACATCTGGCGAAAGAATCCAGGCGTGTACTGTCCCGGCTGCGTGGAACCGAGGTGGTGAATGATAAGACCCTCTCTTGTTTCACGCTTCTTCCCTTCCGGATGTGCAGAGGTGATAATATGAACCGTGTGGCCTTTGGCAGTCAGGCCGCGAGCCAGGTCAGCAGTGTGGGATTCAAGACCCCCGGCTTGGTGAACGGGAAGTGAGCGTGTCAGCAGGCAGATCTTCATGGGGTGGATGCGCTGGAAGGCGATGCGCCCTGGATAATGATAGTGATAGAGATCGAGGACTCGAAGATTATCACCGGCGTTGGAGCGACTTGCACTCCTGGCCGTTTCTCCACAAGCCCCAGCCCTGGGGCTTCCCGCATTGGTTCCCCCTTCTGGATCAGTTTGCGTGACTCTCCGTAGGAGTCTCGAATCTGCATCTGAGAATAATAGCGATACCCGGCCTTGGAGGCGTCGGTTTCCTCTTCGCGCGCCCTATCTAACAATTTCGGTGGCACTTCGCGCTTGATCGTGAATCCCTTGAGCTCAAGCTGATCAACGAATTTTCTATACGCGGAAGCGGGAAGCAGCGACTTGATAGTGATCTCATCCTTGCTCTCTTTCATTGAAAGAACCTTACCCCGATTCTGATGGAGAATACGCTCTACCGCTTTCGACTGCTTGCTCAGATCCTCTGCGCTTACATAAGAGCCAAAGAGCCTGCGCGCTTCTCCCGGCGCAGCGGAAATGACCACACTGGCAGATGACATAGAGGGTTTCTCCAGGACTCCCTTCTGCTCGGCTCGCCCGAGAAATGCCATTTTGAGATCCTGATCTTTGAAGGCATCTACGTCCGCCACCGGTTTGTCTGCAACAGGAGAACCCAGAGGTTGAGGCAGTTCGCTCTGCATCAAAATGCCATTTTTTGCCACAATTTCTCCACGTGCGATCGCTGGTCCCGTCGGCAATTCTGGGACTACTTGAGGAGCCTCCGATGATAAGATCGCAGAGTAATCAACGACTTTTGCCTCTGGTTTCGCTTTCATGTCAAAGTGGAGATCTCCTAATTTTTCTGCCTCTTCAACGGACATGCTTTCCGGCGGTGCATACAGCTGACCGGCGTGATACTCCAGTACGCCAAGCTTCTCTTCACCTGTCGGGATAGCTTCCGCTTCAGACAGAGAGATTTGAACTGGCGGTGTTTCCTGCTCTGGGGCTTCGCGAAATTCAAATTCCTCCTTTAGCGTGAGGGCTTTCTCCCGCAACGGCGCAGGAGATAATCCCGCGCGGCCGCCTACTATCTCTTCCTTTATCACAAGCTGATCGCCAGCTACTTTATCTGGAGTAGCGGTTGATGGTACAATGACTACCCCTTCAACTTGCGGCGCGACTTGCCGTGCCAGGCTTTCATAAACTTCTTTCTTTAATTCCGTCTTTTCCGGTGGCTCTGTGGTCGTTATCCCAAATGCAGCCTCTTCCTCCATAGCGTCTTTGGAGATCTCGGCCTCTACTTTTGCGACTGTTTCTCCCAGGGTCGCCGGAACAGAGGACAGGGGTGCAGCCCGCTCCGTCTCCAGTGCCGTGCCCAGATAGCGCGCCTCTCCCGGCGTGGTCGCCTTTCTATCTCTTAGTGTGACCTGGAGCGAAGGAGAGTTAAATATTTGCCATCCGATAAACACCACAATAAAGACAGCAGCGATCTCCATAGCAACTCGGAGCCTGCGAGGGGAAAGCAGCGACTGAATTCTACTTCTCCACGGAATGCTTGCTGCGCGTCCTTGCAAGCGGGCCATAACCTCGGTATGCAATGTCACAGGTGCGGATTTCTTCTCGAGCTGTTTCAATGACGCAATGATGCGCTGATGAGCCTCCAGCTCGTGGCGGCAGCGGGCGCACTGCTCAATGTGTCGCTCAATTTCCGCCTGGCGTTCTGGCTCGAGCGTTTTATCCAGGTAATCGTCGAGCAATTGAAGAAAGGTTTTACACTGTTCCGTTGTCATTGTAACTAACCTCTTAACTCAAATTATACGTAGTGTCTTCCGCTAATGATCCAATACGTCGCCCATTGCTTTGCGAAGCTCCCTGCGTGCGCGAGATATACGCGATTTGACTGTGCCGAGCGTGCAATGTAGCACCTCGGCAATTTCTTCGTACGAAAGCCCCTCAACGTAGCGCAGCAGCAGCACCTGGCGATGATCCATACTGAGACGATAGAGTCTTTCCTTGAGAAGTGACAGTTCCTCACGCGCCGCAGCATGGTCGCGCGGACTCGGATTACAATCAGCCACCTGGTAAGCACGTTCGTCGTCCTCATCGCCAACAGGGGCATCCAGTGATTCATGCTTCTTCACAGCGCGGCGCTCGCGGTACTTCCAGATGTTTTTTGCGTGGTTCACTACAATCCGATACAGCCAGGTTGAAAATCGAGACTGTCCTTTAAATGTATTGATCTTACGAAAGCAGGTAAGAAAGACCTCCTGCGTGAGATCCTGAGCGTCGTCCTCGTTGCCAAGCAGGCGATACGCAAGGTTATATACCATGTCCTGATAGCGCAGAATAAGATGGTCAAATGCCTGGAGGTTGCCCTCCTGGCACTGGCTAATCAGGCTTTCCTCGCTCGTAGCAGAGGAGTTGACGTCAGGCTGAGCCTTGTCTGTCATTTTATTAGACAACAGTGGAGGAAATTTGTTTCGTGCCCACGAGCGGCCTGACCACGGGCTTGTCTCCTTGGCCACGCGATATGGCCTGAGAGCCCAAAATGGCCAGAGCGCATTCCGCTCGGGCACTCATATATTGAATACTACCAGGGGAGTTTATGGCAAATCAAGCTTTTCACTGCGGGATGCGCCTTTTTCCCGGCTGTGTCGCTGGCAAACGGCGCAGTGAGGCAAGACATCTATGGTTCACGGGAGCTAAGCGACGGCTTCTGACCCGTCTCTGAAGCACTGAGCACAGACGAATCCACAATACGCCCTCGCTTGTAGCGAATGTGTGAAAGAATAGTGGCTATGACAAAAAGCCCAATGCCGATGCAAATAAAGGTATCCGCGAGATTGAATGTGGGCCAGTGGTAGGTGTTGTACCAATGCGCATCAATGAAATCAATAACGTAGCCCAGGCGGAATCGGTCGAACAAGTTTCCCACGGCACCTCCAAAGATCAGACTGAGCGAGATGCGAGTGAGCTTCTCGTGCCGCGGTATATTGAAGCTCCAGATGAGAATTGCCACCACGGCAGCCACTGAGACGGCAGTAAGAATCCAGCCATGGTTAGCGAGGAGCGAAAATGCACCTCCCTTGTTCTGAGCATAGCTTAGCTGAAGGAAGTTAGGGAAAATCTCCTGCGTAAGAGCACCGCGCAGATGAGCCTGTACTAGCAGCTTGCTCACTTGGTCAGCAACGAACACCACTCCAGCACACACGAAAAACATCATAATTGCTCGGCCTCATAGTCGCGCCGACAGGGAACACAAAAGCGGGCAAATGGCTTGGCAAGCAGGCGGTTGATGCTGATTGCCTTGCCACAGGATTCGCAAATGCCATAATCACCTCGTTCAACGCGCTGAAGCGCTTCCTCAACCTGAGTCAGGCGTTCTTGCTGTATGCGGCGAAGATCTAGGGCGGTTTCTATCGTCTGGTTATCGGTGGCATATTCAGCGAGGTGAATCGAGTACCCCGGAATCTCGTGGTTGCCGCCGGCTTCACCATCGGTATGAGTAATTTCATCCAGAGCTTTAAGCTCCTGGATCAGGCGATCGCGCTCTTCGAGCAACTCGTTGCGGAGTTTTTCGAGCTCGCTCTTGCGGATATGACTAACGTGTTTGGCCGTAGCACGCTTAGTTGCTGTCCTTCCGGCTGCCTGTGGTTCATGTCCAGATTCCTGCGCCACGGCCCCTTTTGGTTTACGCGCTGGCGCGACTGCCTGCTTCTTCTTGCGCATTGCAATGAGTTTAGCAAGATCCTTTGCCCGTTTTTTCTTGCGCTCCTCAGTGGACAGCAGCGTGCGAGTCTTCGCTCGCTTGGGTTTCGCCACGCGGGCCTTGGGCTTAGCTGCAGGTTTCACACGCTTTGCGCGCTTTGGCACTTTTTTTGCCCTTGCTTTTGGTGGCTTCTTCCTTGCCTTTGGTGCCTTCTTCTTGGCCTTCGCCTTTTTCACCGCAGGACGCCTGGCCTTCTTCGCCTTTTTAGAAGGAGCACGTTTTCTGGCACTCCTCGCCTTGGACGGCCGTGGTTTTTTGCGAGCTCTAGCCGGTCGCTTGGGTCGAGCTTTCTTGACCTTGCGTGATTTCGCTTTCCCAGCAGATCGTTTCTTGGTCGTTCTCGTTTTCGCAGATCGCTTTTTTGCTGATGACTTTCTGGCTTTGGTTTTTGACCGCTTGCTTCCTAACCGACGCTTTTTGACCGATTTTCTTTTTTTCATTGCTTGTTCCTCCTTACCACGTCAACGCAGCGTTGACACAGCGATGGGTGGTCTTTCTGGCTTCCAACATCAATGCCAAACTTCCAGCAGCGCTCGCACTTGGTGCCAGGGGCGGGCTTGATGGTGACCAGCACGGGGAGCTGGCCTTCAGCTACCTCCTTGGTATCAGATACGGCTGCTTTGGCCACAGCACAGCTGGAGACAATAAACAGGGTTGGCAATTGCGAAATGTAGCGGAAGAGCAAGTCGTAGAGTTTCTCATTCGGCGTCTCGATGAACACCTCGGCATCAAGACTGTGACCGATCACCCTATCCCGCCGGGCTGTTTCCAAGGCTCTGCAGACTTCACTGCGAGCGCTAAGCAATGTTTCCCAACGCTGGGCTAACGGCTTATTCTTCCACTCCGCAGGGGTGGCGGAAAACTCGGCAAGATGTACACTGGGTTCCGCCTCGTTCAGGAAGCCCCACGCTTCATCGGTAGTAAAGGGGATTATTGGGGCAAGGAGGCGCAGCAGCACGTTGAGAATGTGATGGAGAGTTGTTTGTGCAGCACGACGCGTGGCGTCGTTTTTCCCTGACGTATAAAGCCGATCTTTCAAGACATCAAGGTAGAACGCACTCATCTGAACTACGCAGAAGGTGTACGTCAGGTGATACACCTTGTGAAATTCAAAGGTCTGATAAGCGCGGTATATCTTTTCCGTCAGGATGGCCAGCTGGTGAAGCGCCCATTGATCCAGCTCCTCGAGCTGCGTGTAGGAAACCGTATGTAATTTGGGATCGAAGTCATTGAGGTTACCCAAGACGAATTTAAACGTGTTACGTATGCGGCGATACGCGTCAGCAATGCGCTCGAGTATTTCGTGCGACACCTTCATGTCATTGCGGTAGTCCTCAGAGGCAACCCAGAGCCGAAGCACGTCGGCGCCCAGCTCGTCAACAATATCCAGAGGCGAGACGACGTTACCTTTGGACTTGCTCATGGCTTCGCCTTTTTCGTCGAGCGTAAACCCATGGGTAAGCACAGCGCCGTAAGGTGCGCGATCACGAGCCCCGATCGAGACCAGAAGTGAAGATTGAAACCACCCGCGGTGCTGGTCACTTCCCTCAAGATAGAGGTCTGCAGGGCAATTGAGATCATCACGCGCCTCAAGCACAGCGATGTGGCTCGCTCCCGAATCGAACCATACATCTAAAATATCGTCCTCTTTCGTAAATTCTTTACCCTCACAGTGTGGACATCGGAAGTCGTCGGGAACAAACCGCTCCACCGGCTCGCGGTACCAGACGTCTGTTCCCTGCTCCCTGACCTGTTCGATAACACGATCAATAACTGCAAGCTCCAGAAGTGAAGCATTGCATCCCGAACAGGTAACCGCAGGGATTGGCACCCCCCAGCAACGCTGGCGCGACAGACACCAATCGGGTCGCATCTCTACCATATTATATATGCGATCACGTCCCCAGCGGGGAATCCACTGGACCTCGTCAATCGCCTTGATCGCTTGCTGGCGTACTTGATTCTGGTCAAGTGACATGAACAGCTGTTCCGTTGCGCGGAAGACTATCGGATTATGGCAGCGCCAACAATGCGGGTACGAGTGAACCAGGACACCGTTCTTTACCAGCAGCTTCTTCTCCTTCAAATAATTGATGATCGGCACGTTGGTGTCCCAGACGAGCATGCCTTCCATGAGAGGAAAGTCGCTGGTAAAACAGCCCTCATCGTCCACTGGAACAAATACCGGAAGATCGTACTTCTCGCCGACTACATAGTCCTCGTTACCATGGCCCGGGGCCGTATGGACACATCCGGTGCCCTGATCCAGGGTAACGTGTTCACCGAGGACGACGAGCGATTGTTTATTGAGCAGAGGATGGGAGCAATGCAGACCTTCGAGCTCTCGCCCCTTGAATTCTCTCACGATCCGGTAGTCATCCAGATTGCAATCCTTAGCCACGGCATCGACCATGGCCTTCGCTATAATGAACGTCTCTCCATTGTGTGCCAGCGCAACGTAATCATAGTCGGGATGCAGACAGACAGCCAGATTCCCCGGCAGGGTCCAGGGAGTGGTTGTCCAGATAAGGATTGACGCGTTTTCGAGCGACTTAACGACCTCCTTCTTTTCCTGGTCAAGCAGAGGAAACCGAACATAGACGGTATGAGAAGTGCGATCCTCGTATTCCACTTCGGCTTCAGCCAGAGCCGTGCGACAGGAACTACACCAGTGAACCGGCTTGAGACCTTTATAGATCAGTCCACGTGCGACGAGGGCACGAAAGGCGGTGAGAATGCCCGCCTCGTACCCCGGGCTGAGGGTCAAATAGGGTGAGTCCCAATCGCCGGTTACCCCGAGGCGCTTAAATTGCTCGCGCTGAATATTTACGTACTTCATCGCATAGTCATGGCAGAGGCGACGGATTTCCAGCGGGTTGGCACTCGCCGCGGCGAGCGAGAACTCTGCTACCACTTTCAGCTCAATAGGAAGCCCGTGGCAGTCCCATCCTGGCACATAGTTCGCATAATGTCCCTCCATAGTTTTAAGACGCACGACAAAATCTTTGAGGATTTTGTTAAGCGCAGTGCCAAGGTGAATGTCGCCATTGGCATACGGAGGACCGTCGTGGAGGGTATAGTTTGGCTTACCAGCCTGGCGTTCAAGGATACGCTGATAGAGATTGAGCTCCTGCCAGCGCTGTAAAACCTGAGGTTCACGCTGACTCAGGTTCGCTTTCATTGGAAAGTCTGTCACTGGCAGATTCAGCGTGTTTTTATAATTCATTTTTTGCTCTTTGGTTGACATTTGCGTTGATCGTGCCCGTCTATTAGAAAGTACAAATCACATAGAGCTTAGAGTCGTTCCAGCACACCAGTAACGATCACGTTACGCTGCGGCTCCAGTTCATTCGCGATACGAATAATCTCCTCGATATCTGCGGGCTGAAGAGCATCAGGCAGACAGGCATCAGTGACTGTGGAGAGGCCAAGCACTTTCAGGCCCGCGTGGTTGGCTACGATGACTTCGGGAATCGTGGACATAGAGACGAGATCTGCACCTATACGTTGAAAAAAACGGTATTCAGCCGCAGTCTCAAGATTTGGGCCCGTTACGGCAACCACCACTCCCTTGTAGATACGAACCTTGTTCTCCAGAGCAATTTCCTCAGCCAGATTAATCAGCTCGCGACTATACGGTTCCGACATATCGGGAAACCGCGGACCCAGCGTCTCGTCATTCGCGCCAATCAGAGGGTTATCCCCCATCAGGTTAATATGGTCTGTGATGAGGGCCAGAGAGGCGGATGGAATGAGCGGATTCACACTACCCGTAGCGTTCATAATAATCAGCACGTCTATGCCGAGAGCCTTCATGACCCTCACGGGAAAAGTTACCTGTTTAAGTGTATAGCCTTCATAGCGATGAAAACGTCCCTGCATGACAACAATATTCTTACCTTTGAGACTGCCCAGCACAAGGTTGCCAGCGTGGGTTTCAACCGTGGAAACGGGAAAATGGGGTATCTCTTTGTATGAGATTCTGGTGGCGTTCTCCACGCTGTCAGCCAGAGCACCCATACCAGTGCCCAGGATAATCCCCACAGTAGGCACACACATGGTTTTGGAGTGAATAAAATCCGTAGCTGCTTGAATCTGCTTTTTCAGCTCCTTCACTGCCAATCACCCTGTGTTGTGATAAGATAATTTATTCCCGCGTATGTTGGCAGACACGTTCTTCTCAGATGTGTCCCTCAAATCTCTTGAGGACATCGGTTGCGATAATGCCAGAAAGCAAAAAGACCTTGTCGCGCGACTTTTCTCCTTGCAGCAATGTGACCCGTGCCTTGCTCAGGCTAAGCGTTTTTGCAAGAAGCTCCCGGCATTGCTTGTTTGCTGCACCGCCAACTGGTGGCGCTTGAACACGAATTCTGAGACGTCCTTCGGCAATTCCCAGAATTTCGCTTTTTGACGCTCGCGGCTGCAACCGGATTCTGAGCAAACAACCTTCTTGGCAATCGGTAAAAGCTGGCAAACGGCTTGCCTCATTTCACTCAGCGAGCGCAGAAGAACTTGCAATAAAAAACCGAGAAATCCTATGCATATCCCAATTTTTAAATGCGATACGCTACACCAGTAAGTCGAATCTTGTCAAGCGAAAACGGCTCTATTGTCAAGGCACCTTTAGCCAATCCTTGCCACTGAATTGATTAGAGTTACTATCATTTTACCTTGCTGAACTCGTGCTGTTAAACGATGGGAAGGCATTTCTGTATCTAATGCAAAGCAGGGTATGGTTGAGGCTCTCCAGGGCAATATGGGCATGAATTAGATGTAAGGCTGGCGCTAAATCAACACATGAGCCTGGGAGTTCCCAAGAGGTTAAGAAGTCAGAATCCTGGAATCTAATTAGGAAGCTACCTCCCTAAAATCGGGCCCTGTGTGGTTTGATTTGTGACATGCGATTAGTGTCCCGCCACTATAGAAGTGATGGATGGAAGCTGAAAAATGGGTACAGTCCACGCGCTCGTTCCTCGCTTGGGACAGCCCCAATTTTTCTCTCTTTCATTTCAAATGTGGCGAAGCACTAGTTTTGGAGTGCGTCCGCCAAGGCGATAGCTACACTTCGTTCCGCTACCGCACTCCAGAGTGTTAATCTCGCAGTTGCGACTGATAGATTAGAAGGAAAGGGACTACAGGAGGCTTTGGCCAACATCGGGGTGAATGGACGGAATTACAACAGACTGAACCAACAATCCCTGGTCGACGGGATATGCGGCGCCGGCCTCAACGGCTGCACGCACTGCAGAGACGTCGCCGCAAAGCGTAACGTAAGCCTTGCCGCCGAGCCCACGGGCAATGCGGACTTCCATGAGCTTAACCTTGGCCGCCTTGGCAGCGAGGTCTGCTGCCGCAATGCAGGCCGCACATGTGAGCGTTTCAATAACGCCTACTGCCAGGATTTCATCAACTGTGGTGGTTGCCATGAGGGCAGGGAAAATATCTGGATGCACATTGGGAATCATGAGCTCGTCAATGATGAGGTCCTGGCTTATCTCGCGTCCCGCAGCAAGCGACGCTGTCACCGAGGCAACGTCGCCACCGACAATGATAACAAATTTTCCTGAACAGACTGGCGCGGATTGCACAAGCGTAACAACCGCAGCTTTCATCATGACATCAGTGGCTTCGATACCTTTGGCAATACTACGGAATTCAAGAAGTCCGATTGCGTCCATATTCAATGCTCCATCGAAAGCAGTGTAGGGGCAATTCATGAATTGCCCCTACAGCCCTCACATGGGTGATAAGTTGATACTGAAGTAACCGGATTTTTGTCAAGGGAAATGGCACTCTGCTCAGGGTGCGAGAAGGCAGGATTGTAGGGGCAGGTTTGAAACCGGCCCCTACCACTTGTTATGTGCTCTTAATCTTTCCTGCAGATGCCCGTGTCGAGCGTCTGAAGGGTACCGCTGGCAAATTCGCTCGCTGCTCCCTGCACATCGGTCTCGCTGCAGAAGACTACCTTGATCCCATGCCCGTGCAAATCAGCAACTAACCGCGGCCCCATACCGCGGCAGATGAACACCTGACAATCCGACAAAGCCCCAAGCAGCGAGTCGTGACGACCTGAGCCGCCAGAGCGCTGTCCACCCTTCGGTTCACCACTACAATTGCCCCGAGCCTGCAAGGTAAAGGTATTTGGTCGCACTTCACAGTCTACGATCTGCGCGTTCTGCACATCGTAGATCACAAAGCAGGCGCACCGGCCCGTATGGGCGGCAATGTTTTTTTCATCATCCGATGCTATAGCAATCTTCATCGCTCCGAAATCCTCCTTGTTCCAATATCAAAATTGCCCAACTTTAGTGAAAAGGGTGTCACCTTTCATCTTCCATCGGTTTGGAGACGCTCATGCAGTGAATGCCATAAATCCTCAAAGGCTTTCCGCAGAACAGACGCTTCAACTTCCACTACAGGTCGCCCCTGGAGCATGGCGTCTATCACAGCCCGATCAAACGGAATCTGAGCAACCAAGGGTGCCCCTCGATCTTCCGCCATCTTCTGTATGTCTCGCGCAGCCTCAGGATTTAAATCCCATTTGTTGAGACAAGTCACGCATGGCACCCCGAAATGCTCTGCCACCCAAATAATCCGCTCCAGCGCTTGCACTCCTGCGACAGTCGGCTCAACCACAAGAAGGGCCAGATTCACGCCGGATAAGGTGGCAATGACCGGACACCCCGTACCCGGCGCGCCATCAACCAGAATGTAGCCTGCCCCGCGTTCTTTGGCCAACTCCAGTGCCCGGTCGCGCACGTGCGTAACCAGCTTGCCGGAGTTCTCGCGTCCCGGCTTAAGCCTGGCGTGTACCAATGGCCCATAGCTTGTTTCTGAAACATAACACTCCCCGGCGTCCATCTCCTTCATCGTAATAGCGTCTTCGGGACAAACATGCTCACACACCTTACATCCTTCGCACTTGATAGCATCAATGCCGTAAACCCCATCTTGGATAATCACAGCATTGAATCGGCAGGCGCTGAGACACTCACCGCAGCTCGTACATTTCTCCAGATCAATCTGTGCAAGCAAGCCTGCACGGAAGGGCTGAATCTCAATCTGCCGTCCGCCAAGCACCAGCGGTAAGTTCGAGGCATCCACGTCGCAGTCTGCGAGCACCTTGTCTCCAGGCATCAATGCAGCCAGCGACGCCGCAACCGTCGTCTTCCCTGTTCCCCCTTTTCCGCTGATAATACAAAGCTGCTTAATTGTGTTCATCGCTTCTTGTCCCCAAACCGCGACTCAATCGCATCCAGTAATTCCTGAAATACGCTGCGCCAATGTTCAGACACGAAAACCACCGGCTCACCGCGCGAATACGCTACTGCCAGACCTCTATCAAATGGAATTTCCAGCAGAACCGGAAGCCCTTTATCGCGACAGAACTCGCGCACCCCACTGTCGCCCAGATCACTCCGGTTGATAACCACGCCGCAGGGAAGCCCGAGAATCTTGACAACTTCACTCGCCAGCTGAAGATCGTGAAGACCGAACGGCGTCGGCTCTGTTACAAGCACACACGCATCGCACCCTTCGATCGCTGTGATCATCGCGCACGAAGTTCCAGGCGGCGCATCAACGATGACACATCCTTCATTGTTCGCCTCTTGTTTTACTCGACGAATCAATGGGCTGGGCATTGCTTCCCCGGCTTGCAGATCACCGGTGACTACATTCACGCTTCCTGATACGCCAAATTGAATCAGACCGATCTTGCGCCGCTCTGGTGTGAGTGCATCTTCCGGACAGACGAGATAACACCCTCCGCAATCCTTACAGAGCTCCGGTGTAATCAGCCATTGATCCGGAAGCACCACAAGTGCATTGTACGCGCAAAAATGCGCACAGTCGGCACAAAATGTGCACCGGTGCAGCAACACCCGTGGCACCGTAACATACACTGAAGAAATAGTGGAAATCTGCGGATGCAGGAAGAGCGCCACATCCGGGTCTTCCACGTCACAATCCAACAGCTGCACATTTCCCCGCATCAGAGCCAGATTTACCGCAACCGTTGTTTTACCCGTGCCGCCCTTACCACTGGCAATTGCAATTTTCACGCTCGTCTCCTCATAGCCAATGTACGCCGGTAGCACAGGCATCCTTGCCTGTGCACTCATGCAGCTGAAAACAGGCTAGAAGCCTGTTCTACCCTATTGAGTTTAGCGCCTTAGCCACCCATACATAACCAGTACTGCAGACACTGCCGCCCCCTTGGTAGCTCACGCATCCTTGCCTGTGCACTCATGCAGCTGAAAACAGGCTAGAAGCCTGTTCCACCCTATTGAGTTTAGCGCCTTAGCCACCCATACATAACCAGTACTGCAGACACTGCCGCCCCCTGCCGGTAGCACAGGCATCCCTGCACGCCAGAGGCGCATCTTCGACCTGTAGCAACCGAAATCTCAGCGCATGCCACTGTGAGGCGGAACAGTGCTGTTGCTGATTTCGCTCAACTCGCCTTTGTTTAAGCGTGCGATCACCTCTCGAACCAAGCCACTAACGCCAGCATAAACTTTGACCTTCCCCGCACGCAATACATTGTAGGCATTTGGCCCTACGTTACCCGTCAAGACGGCCTCCGCTCCCTCTCGGATAGCCCATTGGGCAGTCTGGGTGCCTGCTCCACCACCAGCAGCTGCAGACTCGTTCTGTCCACCGCCGACGATCTCACCGGTCTGCGAATCTATAATGAGCAGGTAAGCACACCGCCCGAACCGGGGATCCACCATCGTGTCCAGGTTATTATCACTTGCCGAGATAGCAATTTTCATGAGTAGCGACCCTCCTTTACAATCGGAATCAAAGATAGGAGAACTGATCTCCTCAGTACGCGTGATTAGTCCGGCTCCACAGGCCGGGTCTGGTGCAATCTATCATACGCACGACAGAAGGGACACAGTCTTTCAATTTTCCTCGCCCATACCGCATACCCACTCTGAGGCCATTTTCGCCGGGCCATGCACAACGGGCAGCATACACACACCCTTGCCAGGAAACGTTGCATCTCGCATATTCTCCCCAAAAGGATTGGGAGAGTGGTTTTTCAGTGCCACTCCCCTATGAACCCCACTCAGTCTTCTTTCTTCTCCTGGGCTTCCATCTCAGTGATGCGGGATTCGATCGCGCTGAGTTGCTCTTTGAGGAATTCTGCCTGGGCTTGCAAGCCCTTTATCTCTTCTTCCACTGAGAAAGAGACTGGCGGAACACCTGGATAAGATGGAGGAACATACCCGTAAGCGGCCGAGCTCGCAGGCCACGCACGTGTACGCCACCCCAGGCCACGGCCTCCTCCCCAGGTGCGGCCTCGGCCACCCCCCCAGGGAATACCACCGCGTCCAACACCACGCAATGCCCCGGGATATTCATAAGCCGGCGACCCCATAGGCATGGGCACGGCACACAACCCACGGCCCCCTCCAGTCATCGGACCCATGCCCATTGGTCCAGTTCCATCCATACCTGGCATTGTCCTCACTCCTTTCATATCTTTTAAGATGTATTTTGTTTCCGTTAATCAAATAATGTGACGCGGTGCGTTTCTGTTGCAGTTTTCCATGTCATGGAATTCTGCGAGATTTCCCAACGGCAAAATGCAATGATTTGACCTGGTCTTATGTCTCACATGGCGGCTCGTCGCAGCGCGTCTCGCGACCGCAGCACGGGCTGTTTTTATCACACTCCGCTCGATGTGGCCTTCTGGAACTCTGCATGCCAACAGCCGGGAGCGAAAGAAGCCGTTGAAGGCTCGGTGAGTTACAGTGACTGCACTGAATCGCATCCTCGTCCTGCTCAGATCGGATCAGCAGCTCCGTCACACCCCCACATTTCTGACAGCGATACTCGTATATCGGCATAGTGCGCTCACCTCATTGCTCAGAGAAGTCATCATAACAGTTATCAGAATTGTCTTCCTCCACCTCCGCGGCCAAAGCCAGGTCCTTTGCCAAACCCCCGACCTGCGCCTCCAGCACCACCTGGGCCACCCCGGCCGCGTCCGCCGCCGCGTTCCTCTGGCGCCCGCTGAAAATTCGGACTTCCACATTGCGGACACGCCTGCGGACGACCGGTACCGCGCGGCTCCTGCCACCCGTGCCCACAATCTGCACATAAAAACGTCCTCTGGTCAACCACCTGAACCACACCCCCTTCGATTCGAAGTGCTTTTCCCTGAAAAATCGCCTCAGCCACCTTGCGTCGGGCTGATTCCACAATCCGGCCAAACGTGGCGCGCGAAACCCCGAGACTCTCTCCGCTTTTCTCGTGATGGTTGCCCTCCAGGTCTGCCAATCGCAAAGCCTCTGCTTCATCCAATGTCAAACACACCTCTTCCAGGAACCGCAGAGGAATTCCTTGGGGCTTGAGATATAAGCCAAGAGGCTGGCCAGCTATCCAACGGCGTCGTTTTGGCCGAGGCATTTTCCCGGAGCTCTCCTTGAGAATCTTAATTATGAGCATATGCTCATAAGTCCGCTTATGTCAAGCTTTATCTCCGTACGTGCCGTTCGTTAGCTAACTCTCGCAATTTCAATAATAAAGCGAGCAAATTATATGCAGAGCGACAAAAGGTGCGATAAATCCTCCACAGGCGGACAGGTCACAGCGCCATAAGGAAACCGAACTCCCGGACATCTTCATTGTCACTCTGAATGAACCGAAGAGTCTTCAGACCACGAGATTCTTCGTCCGCCTGCGGCGACTCAGAATGACAGATTGGAGCACTCTGAACAGACAGCGATTGGGACTCCGGTGGCAAAAGATACTCCTGGAAGGGGTTATTAGGCGCTGTATCGGAATTGACGAACATCGGGTCATGGGATAAACTTCAACTCAAAAATATGGTCGCATTTCCCCGACATTCTATTTTTTCTGTGTGCGAAGATAAGACGGGAGCACGTTTAAAACGTGCCTCTACAATTATTCCCATGCCCCCTGCTTGGTGACATAATAGTCATTTCTCTCGGTCTTCCCGAGAACCTGCCGTAAGCCCCCCCAAAAAAGTGTGCAACTCAGGGTGAGCACTCTGAATCGCCGCGAAACTACGGCATGAGCAACATGAGATATGGTGACGCAGACGGAGTAGTTCAATGATGAGTCTGAAAGAGGTGAATGAGCGGCTTGACGCGCTCTGGGTCGAGGCTGAGCAATTTATCGAAGCCTACTTTCGTGCCCACAAAGAAGAGGTTGTTCATGCTGATGGCCGAACGCTCTTTGTGCCCCAGATACCGGACATGCGCGAATTCAGCCTCCTCTGCACTTGCCTTAAGCGCATTCACGAAGGACGCAGACTTTCACGGATGGGTGAAACACAGAATGGCGCTGACACAGCAGCAAATTCAAATCATTCGGACATCGTCAACAAAGAAATTTCTCACCTCCTTAGCCAGTTGCAAGAACGCAACGCTAAAGAAGAAGCTGCTTCGAATTCGCTGCCAGACTGACCTTGCGCTCTTCGCCCGCTACTTCTTTCCCCACCATTGCCGCCTTCCGTTTAGCCAGCTTCACCGCGATATCTTTCGTAACTATCGGGCACGGATGTGCGACCGCCTGCTGGAACGTCAGGGCCAGAACTGGTCGGTGGCTGCCCCGCGCGGAAGCGCAAAGTCAACACTCACCACACTCATCCTCCCCATCCACGACATCCTCTACCAGCTCGAGCGCTACATCGTCATCATTTCCGCTACCCTCAAGCAGGCCAAGCAGCGTCTGAAAAATCTCAAGGCCGAGCTGCTGACTAACGAGCTCCTTCGCGAAGTCTACGGAAAGTTCCTCTACAAAAAAAGGGATTGGAGCGTAAAAAGCATTAATGCAAACCGTGTGCAGATAGATGTCTTTTCCGCAGGGACCGAGCTGCGTGGCATCACGCATCACGAATTTCGCCCCACCAAGGTGATCCTGGATGACTGCGAAGATTCAGACGCTGTAGAAAGCGCGGAGCAACGCGAAAAGCTGCTGGCATGGTTTCAAGAGGTAATCGAGAACCTGGGCGATCGCTATACGCATCTCGATGTGATCGGCACGATTCTGCATCCTGAAAGTTTGCTTGCCACGTTGCTCAAGCGTCCGGACTTTCACGGAAACATCTATCGCTCGATTATCCAGTATTGCGAAAATACGGCCCTGTGGGGGCGCTGGCAGGCACTCTACACGAACCTCGCAGATGCACAGCGCACAACGACTGCACGCCACTTCTTCAATGCACATCGCCAGGAGATGCTCAAAGGCACCAGCGTTCTCTGGCAGGCTAAAGAGGACTACTACGAGCTGATGTGCCAGATGACTACGCGCGGCAGACGTGCCTTTTTCAAAGAAAAACAGAATCAACCATACCATCCTGAGTCGCGCATCTTCGATCCAGAGCACTTCCACTATTTTCGCATCGAGGGCGACAACATTGTGAGGGAATGCCGGGCGCGAAGCGAGACTGCGGACGCCGGGCAAGCGTCGCAGCAGCAAGTCTCGCTCAATGATCTCACGATCTTTGGATTTCTCGATTCAGCGCTGGGCAGCAGCCGCGGCAAGCGTCGCCAGAGCGGCGATTATGCAGCAATTGCCACTGTGGGGCGCGATCCACACGGGTATCTCTACGTCCTTGATCTCTGGGTCAAACGGACGCCACCCACCAAGCAGATCGAACAGCTCTTTGAGCTGCATCAGCGCTGGCATTATCAGCTCTTTGGGATCGAGACGAATTGTTTTCAGAAATTGCTCTTGCTGCCGCTGGAGGAAGAACGCGAGCGGCGCAAGCAGGCAGGTGAGCAATGGAATTTAGCGGTGCGCGAAGTGGCGCATAAGCAGAATAAGATTGAACGCATCATGGGGATCGAACCAGCTGTGGCAAACGGCTGGATTGTGTTCAATCGCCAGCTGCCCGCGCTGTTTTTCCAGCAGTGCGAAGAATTTCCTTGCGGTTCGCATGACGATGCTCTGGATGCACTGGAAGGTGCTATCTTGCTCTCTGCCCGCCGGCCAATTAATCACCAGGCCATGGGCATACGCAAGAGCTACAAGGCCCTGCGGCATTTCTAGTCTTTACCACATTTGAACAGAAACGATATTTCGCCTTCTGAAAAAAATGATGTAGGGGCGAGGTCTCCTTGCCCTGGGCGGGGAAATCCCGCCCCTACCATTACCCGAATGGATCGCTGCTTAAATTAACGCCATGTTTTAATCTGAAGCGATGGTTGACGAATCTTGGCTTTTTTATATGCTCCTTTGTTCATCACTTGACAAACTAGGCCATGCGGATAACAATTCCCATGTTGAGCCAGTGCAAAAGGGTACCGAATGCTCAGGATATTTTCATGAGCAGAGGTAGATTTCCCTCTATACTTCTCAAGGAGCACAACACATGAGACGAACTCGCCTTATTCTTATCGCGTGTCTGTTGGGCAGTCTGTTGCTTACCCCGGCGGGCCATGCCAATCCAGTGCTAAAGTATTGCCGCGACCGAACCCTTGATTTTCTCGATATTTTTCGGCTACGCCTCAGCGCACCGAAACATGCCCAGGGCGTAGGGTTCCACGTGCGCGCCACCTCCCTGGCCCAAGTTGGTGTGGTCCACTTCGCTGGTGAACATTTTGGCATTGACCGCCGCGCCATTGGCACCTGGCGCGAGCAACGTACTGAAGGGGGCTTCAGTCTGCTCTATTTCAGCAACGTAGAAAATGAAATTATCTGGGGAAATCGCTTCACCGATCTCGGTACTTCGTGGTCCCAGGTGGTCGAGCGTGGCATCGTACGCAACAATGTCTACTGGGACGATGGTCGCCATCATCCCTTCAGCCTTGGTGCGGAGCTCCAGGTCGGACTACTTCCCGGGATTGACGTTGGCCTTTATCCGCAAGAAGCGATAGATTTTCTGCTCGGCTTCTTTACGCTGGATCCCTGGGACGACGATCTGAGCCGCATTGAAAAGCTCCAGGCCAAGGGCGAGCGTGTTCCCAAAGTGGTTTTCGACACGAATTACGATGCATTTGAAGAGCGCCTGGAACCATACACTTCGCCGTAGCCACCGATTCAGCCGGACGGCTCCCTTCTGCGACATGGATTACCCGTTGCCTGAAGGCGGCCCTTTGTCGCCTGCGTGAGGTAAATATCTCCCGTGACTGCTGAGTCAGCGTCGATTTCATCTAACGGCCAGATCTCGACTCCTTCTTCTGCCCGGACCCAGACGGCCTTTCGGGGCGATGGCCGTTTTAGCATGCCCATCCAGATTGCACTCCTCATAGCTGTCATCTTTATTGTATATTCTAATACCCTCCAGAACCAGTTTGTCTGGGACGACGATCAGTTTATCGTGAATAACTCTGCCATTCGCTCTCTCGAGGAGTGGCCACGCTACTTTTACGATGTGCAGACTCACGCCACAACTACCCATTTTCTTGTGTATCGGCCTTTGCGCACCCTGAGCTACGCAGTTGACTATGCCTTGTGGCAGCTTAATCCCGCCAGATATCACCTGACTAATGTAGTGCTTCATTGCCTCACGGTTCTGATGGCCTATGGTGTAGCGCGCATGATCTTTGGGCACAATCTGCTCGCCCTGATTATTGCGCTGCTCTACGGTATTCATCCGGTGCAGACGGAGGCTGTGGCCTGGATTAAAGGACGCGATGATCTTCTCTGTGCCCTTTTTTACTTCGCTGCGTTCCGCGTTTTTCTTCATGCTCTCAAACAGGGCTTATCTGGAAGGCACATCTGGTTAATTAGTGTGCTCTATGCTCTTGCTCTCCTCTCCAAGGCTATGGCCATTACCCTTCCCGTGATTCTTTTTGTGTACCAGATGATGGTATATCGCGCTGGCTTGTTTAAAAATTCCACTGCGATAGCGCAACGCCACGGTCTTCACCTATATTTGATTATGTACCTTGTGCTGGGGGTTGTGGCGATTGGCTTCTTTTTGCTGCGCTTTGCGGTTATTGGCCGGGTGAGCCAGACCGAGTGGCTTGGCGGGACGTTTGGTGCCACTATGCTCACCATGCTGCCGGCAGTGGCTCACTATCTGAAGCTCCTGATATTTCCGCTCCATCTCCATGCGGATTACTCTGCGTTTCCTATTTCCACGTGGCTTTTCGAAGGCCGCATAATTATTTCCCTTGCTGTGGTGCTCATGGTTGTTGCCGCGGGCGTAGTATGCAGGCGCCGCCTTCCGCTGGTCACGTTTGGACTACTCTGGCTCGGGATTACGCTTTTGCCTGTCTCGAATATTATTCCTACGATGCAGTTCGTGGCTGAACGCTTTCTATATTTGCCAGTGTTTGGGTTCTGCCTGGTTGTGGTAGAATTGTTTGCGTGGGGATATGGCCGCGCCCGCGCGGCACCACGCACCGTGCTGGTCGGCCTGCTCGTGGCACTGCTAGGATTTTATGCAATTCGCACGGTAGTGCGGAATGCTGACTGGAAGGATCGCGAGACGCTTTTTCGCGTAACAGCAGAGGCTGCACCCAATTCTATTCGTCCGAACAAGAACTACGCAGTCTGCCTGCTCAACCGGGGTGCCTACGCTGAGGCCGGCGCTATCTTCGAACGTCTGGTGCGCCTTGATCCTTTAAATCACGAACTCATTCGCCATCTTGGATACGCCTGGTACTATGATGAAAGAACAACTGAGGGGCTTCAGCTGATTATCACCGCGCACCGCTCAAGGCCTGAGTATCTCCAGCCTTACATTGATCTCGGAATTCTCTACGGCCAGCAGGGGGACTACCAGCGTTCTCGCCATTTTCTGGAATCTGCACTGGAACTTAATCAACCTTCTGCTGCGCTCTATTATAACCTCGCGATTACATATCGCGCGCTTTGCCTTCGAGCCAGGGAAAAGCTTTTCTACTGGAAAGCGCTGGAAATTGACCCTTGCCATCAAGATGTGCTGCGCTCACTGGCTGCGCTCTATTGGCAGGAAGAAAACTGGCCCGGTGCACTTCGTTGCTACGAGAAGCTCCTCGCCATAAATCCTCAGGATCAGGATGCGCGCCACTGGATGGACGTTATGCGACATTCTACGAATGTCGAATTGAAAAATGAAAATTGAAAAATGCAAAACGAAAGAACGAATACTTTTGCGCTTTACAATGTTCAATTCACAATCGCCGTTAGGCATGATTTCGGCAAGAGGTGGGAGTTTGGTTAATCAAACCCCTACCAGAGCCTGCCAGGTACCTACGCCACATTGATTAGAACCTGCCACAGAGATACAGAGGCACAGAGTGGGTAGGGGCACGCCGCGGCGTGCCCCTACAAACATGGACCATTGCAAAGGCGTATTGCAATACGCCCGTACGATTTATAAAAAACCAGCCGTTTAATTTTGATTGTACCCTATTTTGATTATAAACTGCCAGAGAGGCACAGAGATGATTAAAGGAGATCTCAAGTCAGGCGGGGGAATAGGACGGCTTGCTTGTTTACACGGGTGCCGGACGGGAGCCAACCCCATGCGCGGAGTTCTTCCCAGGGAATATCGCGGAGTTGTTGCTCGATGCCGAGCTGCTGCCAGATGCGTTGTGAGGTTCCGGGCATGAAGGGCGAAATCATGGTGGCAATAATGCGCAATCCTTCGGCCAGGACATAGAGAGTTGAGCTCAAGATGCGTTTCTTAGACGGGTCTTTGGCCAAGGCCCACGGTTGTTTATCGTTAATATATTTGTTGAGGACGTTGATGGTTTCCCAGATCTTCGCCAGCACCTGGCTGAATTCAAATTCAGGTGTGGCCTGCTCAAAAAGACGTGTGGTCTTGTCAAACGCGTGGATCACCGCATTGTCTTCACTCTCGTAGCCATCGGCTTTCTCCACCTTGCCATCTGTATACTTTTCAATCATCGTTAGGGAACGGCTGAGCAGGTTGCCCAGGTCATTTGCCAGATCGCTGTTATAGCGCGTACGGAGCTGCTCTTCAGAAAATACGCCGTCACCGCTATAAGGAATTTCGCGCAATAAGAAGTAGCGCACCGGATCCGCACCGTAGCGCTCCAGATACTGGCGCGGGTCAATGATATTCCCTTTTGATTTCGACATCTTCTCTTCTTTAATGTTAACGAACCCATGGCCAAAGACCTGGCGCGGCGGCTCCAGGCCAGCAGCCATAAGCATGGCCGGCCAGATGGTGGCATGAAATTTTAGAATATCCTTGCCCACAACGTGTACGTCTGCGGGCCAGAGCGTGCGGAACTGAGAATTATCATCACCATAGCCAGCTGCGGTGACATAGTTAATCAGGGCATCGAACCAGACGTAAATCACGTGCTTCGGATCGCGTGGGAGAGGGATGCCCCACGTGACAGTGGTGCGGCTAATACAGAGATCCGACAAGCCGGGCTTCAAGAAAGAATTCACCATTTCGTTTTCGCGAAACTTGGGGCGTATAAAATTCGGGTGGGCCTGGATGTAATCCAGCAACTTCTGCTGATATGCAGAGAGCTTAAAGAAATAGGCCTCTTCCTGATTACGGGTTGTGGGTCGCCCGCACTCAGGGCAGTTCCCATTGTGCAGCTGCGAAGCAGTCCAGAACGACTCGCACGGCACGCAATACCATCCTTCGTAGCGACCCTTGTAGATATAGCCATTCGCGTAGACAGTTTCAAAAAACGTAGTCACGGAGCGGACATGTCGCTCTTCTGTAGTGCGTATAAAATCGTCGTAGGAAATCTCGAAATTCTTCCAAAGATCAATAAACGTGTGGGCTACTTGATTGACCAGCTCAATAGGCGGGATTTTGCGGCGATCTGCTTCGGCCTGAATCTTCGCCCCATGTTCGTCCGTTCCGCTAAGAAAAAAGACATCGTAGCCTAATAGCCGCTTGAAGCGGGCAAGAGCGTCAATGCCGATTACCTCAAATACGTGACCGAGGTGTGCCACGTCGTTCACGTAATATAGCGGCGTAGTAATGTAGAATTTCCCTTTGTCCATCGCAAAAAGCCCTGCTTACACGACCTTGTTTGCAAACTGCTATGCTATACAGTGAAATATAACGTGGCACGGGCATCACGCCACAGGCGCATTTTCAACTTGCCCGTGATAAGTAGCAGCCCTAGCATTCCACATTGTCTGCCGGATAGCTATCGCCTTCTTCGAATTCTTCTTCCTTAATCTGCTTCAGCTCTTTCTGCTTCTTTTCCTGATTCTCCGGGACTTTCACGTCTGAAATATCCTCGCGCTTTACGGTATGAATGGTTCCTCCCTTATCCTGAACGCTGTATGACTGGCGGAGCAGATTTCGATCTACAACGAGTCCCTCAAGGGATTTTGTCCTGACGGTTGCACCCAGTGGAACTGCATTGCGACTCAGTTCCTTATAGAGATCCTCTTCGTACGCCAGACAGCACATCAGGCGGCCACATACACCCGACAATTTCGTTGGCGAAAGAATAATATCCTGATCCTTCGCCATGCGGATTGATACCGGTGCAAACTCGCGAATAAAACCTGCACAACACAGCCGTCGCCCACAAATCCCGTAGCCATCGAGCAGCTTCGCCTCGTCTCGCACACCAATCTGCCAGAGTTCAATTCGAGACCGTAGGGCCCGACCTAGATCTTTCACCAGCTCGCGAAAGTCAACACGTTTGTCCGCTGTAAAGTGAAATATGACCTTGTTGTTATCCTTGTCAAACCGCACGTTTGTAATCTTCATTGCCAGGCCCTGATCTCTTACCTTCTGGCGGCAAATGTTCAACGCATCCAACTCCTTCTTCTTCAGCGCATGCCATTCCTCGATCTCTTGTTCAGTGGCCAGCCGCAGCACTTTCGGAAGCCCTGGACATGTGAGCGACACCGGACAGTATGGCTCTATTGATACCACAAACCCAACTTCCTCATGCCGGTTATACTCAACAACGCAAAAGTCCTTTGGGTTCAGGCTCAATCCGTTTGGGTCAAAGTATTTTGGCATATCATACTCAGACAATTGTATTCCAACAACGGTCAGCATCTTCTCAGTAACTCCAATAAAAAATTCAGCGACACTTCAAGATGTCGCCCGCCTCTTGCACACAGGAATGAAAATACTATGAGTAATATGGTTCACGATGTCAACAGGTTCTTCGTGCGTGGAAGCTGCATAGGCTTATTTCCTAAGGGATTATCTCTGGGTAAACTGCGGCATTGTAATTATTAATCAAATGAAAATGTCCCTTGCATTTTCGGGGTGTGATGTGCTAAACAATGCAATCTTCTGGTGTGTTTACTCCCGATTTCGCCTCTTCATTACATGTGAGAGCGTAAATAGATGAGCAGTCGGGAAGTTTTCTATAACGCCGACTGCTCATCCTGAGGAGCGAAGCGACGAAGGATCTTA
>CAYVXD010000013.1:0-35786 GCA_964454265.1 uncultured Candidatus Sumerlaeota bacterium
ATATATCCTTGGCTATTCTTAAAAGGGGCTTTTTAGAGCGGACTCAAATTTTAAACCCCTACAGGCTACCATGGTTGCATTGAAAATAGGGGACGAGAAATCGGGGACTGTCCTGGGCGAGGAAGTAAGGGCGACCCGCCGGGTCGCCCCTACACCCTTTCCTTTATCAGCTACCATCGGTCCCTTCAATGTGTGAAGGGACAATAATCCATTGCGCTCTTTGCGGCTTCGCGTGAGAACATCTTTTACTCATAACGCCACGGCCCCAAGCCCGCAAAGGTGGGAAATCTCTTCAACATTGTAGGGGGTTCAAAATTTTGAACCCCTACAGTCCCGCAATTACGGTGGAGTACCATCGCCCTTTAAAAGAAAGGTTAGAGCCGATATTTTGTCGCCCTGCCTGCCGGACGTCTGGCATCTCTCAGCATAAACGAGCGAGTCTCTTGGTCATAGTGCCAGCAATTCTTCGGCTCTTTGTAAGGGGAATTGATGATGAGAGGGTCTATCATAGAACTTATAATATTGCCTCTCCTGAAAGGTCAACCCCCTCCTGAATCAGTGCGGTTCGCACTACCTGTCGTACCTGAGTGGCAATATTAATGGCACGATCTGCCTCTTCTTTTGTTACCTCTTCTTCTATTCCTGGATATCGTGCTGTAATGGCGTATGGGGTTAGTTCTTTTGCCTCCTGGATTGTTTCGGCCCAATTTGCCTGTTCGCCGCATAATTCCAGCAGTCGGGAAATATTGTGGGTGTAGGGAAAATCTATCCCTCGATAGACCAGGTAAGCCTTCAGATGTTTCTCCACACATTGTTGAGCATGATAGGCAATAAGCCGATATGGACAACCGCTCGGTAGCGTCAGTCCGTGTTTTGCCAGAACCAAATCCTCATCGGCAAAGGAGAGCCATTGCATCACCTTTCGCAACACCTCGCGCTTAAGATCGCTCATACAGCACTATCCCTTCCAACCATGCAGGTCTTGCTACAGTTCCAGGAATCTGTCGATCCAGCTCAAACTCCTCCGGCGTAAGCACTACAATATCTCTGGCCAGACCCAATCCTTTCAGAGCCTCATCCATTTCTACCATCAAAGTCCTGCGATTGCCCTTGATAGAACACACAACTAAAATATCCGCATCACTGCGGTCATCAGCCGTTCCTCGCGCTTGAGAGCCAAAAAGGATAATCCGATGCGGTTGAAAACGAGCTACCAAGCGTTCTACGACTTTTTCAATGATTTGCTCTCTGATCATACGTTAATCTCCATAATCTTCGCCCTCAGCTTCCCTGGCGGCATCCAACATATGGCGTAGACGCACAGCATCATCCTTCTGCATACTGCACCTCCGCTGAGTCAAGAACCTCCTGCCTGAAATAGCGGCTCAGATCTTGCGGTGTTCTTAAATCCACTTTGCGCCCCAGCAGTTCTGTCAGCTCGATTTCCATTCCCGCCAGCTTTATGAGTCCAGGTACATGGTCAGGGTAGAATTCAACAAGGAAATCAATATCGCTATCTGGCCTGACATCACCTTGGAGGACAGAGCCGAAAAGTGACAATCTGCGAATATAATTTCTCTTGCAAAATTCGGCTATCTTTTATCTGGGCAGATCAATGCGCACTTTGCTCATCATGGCACCTTCGCGATTTTTAAGCTTTTCATTCTTCATTCAGCAGTTAGCATAGCCGCTGAATGCATTTTCGCTCAGCAACACTGCCCTGATATTCTTACATTGTTAAGGCAATGTTGCCTACCAATCCGCCCCTCGTATTTTTCACGCATCAATAGTACGATAAGAAGGAAGGATGTCAATAAATATACGCAAATTTGCCTGTAGGATCAATTATGAGAAGAGAAAAAAACTTGGGTTAGGGATGTTAAATCTCTCGCAAAGACGCCAAGAACGCAAAGTTTCTGTTCTCCTTGCGGCTTTGCGGCTTTGCGTGAAATTTCAATAGGCTTCGTAGGGATGCAAAATTTTGAACCCCTACGGGCCCAGTCTGTCCATAGCCCCGCTATATGCATAGCTCCGTTGGATCCATTATGCGGAAAGTGCTTGAAGACCAGCTCGTCTCTGACTAACTATATTCCAGAGATACAGATTTGCACTTGCATTTTTAGCGCCCATCAATCGATATACTCAATAGCATGTTTACATTCGAACTGACCATCCGCAATGCAATAGCTGGGTACATCTGCGGTTGCGATAATAAGAAACCACAGATGAACGCAGATGAACACAGATGAATGCTTAAAGAATAAAAATTTATGATGAACCAAAATTTTGAACCCTTACGGTTGTTCCCATGTGGCAATGAGCTGCGCGTGACAGGAGAGATGTTCGATGAAAGCGCAACGCAGGCAATCGAATCAATCATGGTTTGACCGTCATAAGATTTCGGTAGGCCTGGTTATTCTTTTTGCTATGGCCGTGCTCTGTTTCGCAAATTCGCTCCAGAGTGAGTTCACGTTTGACGACAAAGATATGATCGTGAATAACCTGCTGATTCGCGATCTAAAAAACATCGGGCAGATCATGACATCAAGCTGGTGGTGGGGCGGAGCCAAACAGCGTTCTGATGAATATCGCCCCCTGACCATCCTCTCCTTTGCGATAAACTATGCCATCCACAAGCTTGCGCCTTCGGGCTATCATGCGCTCAATGTGCTTCTCCACGCTGTCGTAACCGCACTCGTGTTCCTCTTTTTTAACGCCCTGACCCGGCGCTACTGGCTGGCCCTCATTGCAGCACTGTTTTATGCCACGCATCCCATACATACCGAGCCGGTGAACAACGTTGTGGGCCGCGCGGAGCTGCTCGCCGCCTTCTTTTTCTTTCTGACTGTGTATTGGTACCTGGTGTTTGTGGTTCCCAAACGACCACGCTGGGTGGTCTTCTACGGGCTGAGCCTGGCAGCTTATTTCATGGGTCTGCTTTCGAAAGAAACAGCCATCACCGCATTCCCCATCGTTATTCTGCTCGACCTTATGCATGCTCGCACTTCCGACCGCGCCTCGGGAAAAGGAGGGACAGATTATAATCTGTCCCTACACCTGTTAAAAGAGCGCCTTCCCCTGTATGGAGGATTTGCAGCTGCCATTGTCATCTACATGATCCTCCGGGTAAACGCGCTTGGTGGCATAAAGTCAGACACACTGACGACCACGTTTCTCGACAACGTTCTCTACCTGTCCAGGCAAAACGGCGAGGGCATGGTCGTCTTCCTAACTGCAATCAAGATCATTGGAATCTACTTCTGGCTACTCCTCTTTCCCCTCAGGCTTTCGGCTGACTATTCTTACAACCAGATTCCCCTTTCGCGGACCATCGGTGAGCCTGCGGTGCTTGTTACGTTGCTGGTCATGGCTGCGCTGCTTGCTACGGTGTACATCGCGTGGCGACGTCGCGCCATCATCCCGGCCTTCGCTATCCTCCTGTTTTTCATCACCCTGGCTCCGGTCTCAAACCTGTTCATCCTGATCGGCACGGACATGGGCGACCGCCTGCTCTATCTTCCGTCTGCTGGATTCTGCCTTCTGCTTGCGTATGGGCTGGATCAGGGGATTCATCTTATGCGAAAGCCCAGGGTTTCAGCGCAATCCGCTGCTGTGCCAATCGCTCTGCTTGTTATCGCAGCTATGCTGAGTGGAGCATATGGCGTCCGCACCTGGATACGCAATTACGATTGGAAGAACGACTTTCGCCTCTTCCTGAGCGCCACCCAGGTGAGTCCCAAGAGCGCCCGCGCCCATTTTAACCTTGGAAATATGTACAAGGAGCGGAACGAATTAGAGAAGGCAGCTGAACACTATCGCACCGCCTACACCATCGCACCAAATTACGGTGCTCCTTTGAACGGCCTCGGCGACATTCTCCTGCAGCAGGGGCACACTGAACAGGCAATCGTCATCTTCAAGCAGGTTATCCGGATGGAAGATCGCTATTTCCCCGCTCATCATAACCTCGGAACTGCCTACGCGAAGCTCGGCCAATGGGAAGACGCACTGCGCGAATTCCAGCGCACCATCGAACTCAGGCCAACCGTCCCTGAACCATACTATAACATTGGCGACTTGTACTTGCAGCAACAGCGCTTCGATATCGCGGAACAATATTTCCGCAAGGCGCTGAATATCGCCCCTGGACTGTATCCCGCCTACATTAAGCTTGGCGCATTATGCCAGCGGGCGCAGCGCCCTGACGAAGCAGTGCAGCTCTATCAAACAGCTGCGCGGCTTCAGCCAAATAATCCTGAACCATTCATCTATCTCGGCAATCTGTACGCCAGCCAGGGGAAAAACGATGCCGCCAGAGAGGCCTTCATGCGTACGGTCGAGCTCGCTCCGAGCTGGCCTGAGGGCCATCTCGGCCTGGCGAAACTCTACTTGATCGCCTACAAGGATCGCGCCAAGGCGCGCCATCATTTCTCAAGAGCCCTCGAATTAGATCCGAACCATCCACTGAGAGAAAAGATTCTTAAGACACTCGACGACCTGAAAGACGACGTACCGTAATTTCTATTGATCTTTTGCGCGGGGCCTGCCATTGTAGTTACGAATCACGCCTGGAAGGAATAACGAGCGGGTGACCCATATCGCCTGGTACGCTATGAATCCTTTCTCACGTGGTGGCAAACTATGGGCGCACAGAAAAAAATGAACGTTGCGGTTCTGGCTTCGGGCCGCGGGTCAAATCTGCAGGCACTCCTGGATGCAGAAAAGCGTGGCGAAATACCCTGTGCACACATTGCATTGGTGATCTCTGATAACCCGGAGGCGAAAGCCCTTCAGCGTGCACAGGCCGCAGGCGTTGAAGCCGCGTTTATTGATCCCACACCTTTCAAGAAAAGGCGCGCCGAGTATGATGGCGAAATTCTCAAGGTGCTTCGCTATCGCCACATCGAACTTCTCGTGCTCGCAGGCTTCATGCGCATTCTCAGCGACGTCTTGCTCAACGCCTATCCAAACAAAATCATCAACATTCATCCTGCGCTACTGCCCGCTTTTCCAGGTCTGCATGGCCAGCGCCAGGCACTCGAATATGGCGCCAAAGTTTCCGGCTGCACGGTCCACTTCGTTGACGCGGGAGTTGACACTGGCCCGATTATTCTTCAAGCGGTCGTACCCGTGATGGATGACGATACGGAAGACACTCTGTCGGTGCGCATCTTGCAATACGAACATCGGATTTTCCCAAAGGCTCTGGATTTGATCTCACAAGGCCTGGTGCGGGTCGAAGGCCGACGTGTCTTCATTGAAGAGGTTCCCGAACAAAAATAAACCCGATTCTTCACAGGCTCTGAAGGGAAAGACAGGCGAATTGCTCTATCCAACAGCGGGACAGTCGTACATGGCTACTGTCTGGAATATTATCTGGCTCACTAAAAAGTGAGCCAGATATGGGCCAGTGGCAATTTCATGCGCCGAAGCCTTGCGAAGGCGAATGAAATTGCCCGTAACGAAAGGTTTAGGAGGGGAGCGCGAGGGGTAATCCGCCGCGGCGGGGTCCCCTCGCATCAGGAAAATATTGTCCAAATACAAAACCCGGGATAAAAGGGCGTACGGTCAGAGCGACGCCAGCATAATACAACACAAGGAGGGAAACACCATTCACCCATGATCCCACGCTACACCTTACCCGAAATGAACGCCCTCTGGAGCGATCAGACGAAATTCGAAATCTGGCTCGAGATCGAGCTGCTGGTCTGCGAGGCATGGGCCGAGCAGGGAAAAGTGCCCCGCAACGCCCTTGAGACCATTCGGCGCAGGGCAAAATTCAGCGTCGAACGCATCGAAGAGCTCGAGCAAACGCTTCGCCACGACGTGGTGGCTTTCACCACCAACCTGGCTGAGAACATCGGCCCGGAGTCGCGCTACGTCCACCTCGGCCTCACATCTTCGGACATTGTTGATACCGCCCAGAGCGTGCGCATGGTGCGCGCGGCAGATCGCCTGATTGCTGACGTCGAGGCGCTCCGTTCGCAGCTCGAGACCATGGCCCGCACGCACAAAAACACCATCATGATGGGTCGCACGCACGGCATGCACTCTGAACCGATCACGTTCGGCCTGAAATGCCTGCTCTGGCATGAAGAGATGAAACGCAATGCCGCGCGGCTGGGCCAGGCAAAAGAGGCGGTACGCATGGGGAAAATTTCTGGGGCGGTTGGCAACTACGCACATACGGGAGTGGAAATCGAACGTTACGTGTGCGAGCGGCTTGGTCTGCGGCCTGCTCCGATCTCCACGCAGATTATCCAGCGCGACCGCTACGGCGAATATCTCAGTGCCGTGGCTATTACCGGCGCAACTGTTGAGAAAATCGCGCTTGAAATCCGCAACCTCCAGCGCACGGAAATCCGCGAACTCGAAGAACCGTTTGGCAAGGGCCAGAAAGGCTCTTCCGCAATGCCGCACAAGCGCAATCCCGTGCTCTGCGAACAACTCTGCGGCCTGGCACGCGTGGTGCGCGCGAACCTCATGGCTGCACTCGAAAATGTCGCACTCTGGCACGAGCGCGACATCAGCCACTCGTCTGTCGAACGCGTCATCCTGCCCGACAGTACCATACTGCTCGACTATATGCTCAACAAGCTCCTCTTTATCCTCACCAACCTGACGATCAACACCGAGCGCATGCGCCAGAACCTCGAGGTCACTAAGGGCCTCCTCTTCTCCCAGCGCATCCTTCTCGAACTCGTCAATAAAGGGCTCACCCGTGAAGACGCCTACGCCATTGTTCAGCGCAATGCAATGAAGACCTGGACAGAAGGCCAGCCGTTTCGCGATAACCTCCTGGCTGATCCTGAATGTACAAAACATCTCACTACCGCGGAGCTCGATTCGCTCATGGAGTACCAGAGCTTTCTCCGCTACGTTGACACCATCTACGACCAATGCGGCCTGAAAGAATGACGAGATATGTAGGGGCGTATTGCTATACGCCCCTACCACTATACGGGAAATACAAGGCAGAATCGTAGGGGCGACCCGATGGGTCGCCCCTTCGTGGCAAATGTTGTATCTAGCAATACGAGGGGGACCCTTTAGAAAAAGGGTCTCCCCTCGCGCTCCCCTCCTAAACCTTTCCTTGCGGGCGATTTCATTCGCCACCTGATATGCAGACACTTTTGGGTAATCGAGGGAAGATGCAATGGCATCGTGCTGCATCACTTTGGTTCTTTCGGTTAGTCCGCTTTAATCCTTGTTTAAGTGCCTGCAACTGCAAAATTGGGGATGAACTGATGTAGGGGCGTATTGCTATACGCCCCTACCACTATACGGAAAATACAAGGCAGAATCGTAGGGGCGACCCGCCACGGCGGGCGGGTCGTCCTGCTTTTATTTAAAAAACGGGGCGAGGACGAGGGAGATAACACAGACGAGCTTGATATCGTGAGATTTTGTAAGAATTATGAGAAAATCTGTTTATGACTATCCGGCCAATATTCTGGATCGGGATCTTTAACTCGGACACATTTGAAGTAACATACCGAGCGGTGACCAAATTCTGTGGCGGGTTTACTCTTTACAAAATCAGGTTGAAATCCAGCTCGAATGAACATGGTTTTCATGCAATTGTCGTTAAAGAGAAACCAATTAGTGGGATCATTATTAAACGACCCATCAAGGTAATAGGCAATGGGAAGTTTGTTCAGATATTGTCTTATCTTCTTATCGAGCCATTTAAATCTAATTATTGTGCGATAGTGGTACTCTCCAGAGGTTCCATGTCCAAAAACTATACCATTGGGCTCAAGTACGGCATTGATTTTTTCTAACGCTAAGACCGGATATTTAAGATGATAGTGAAGTCCGCTATAATGTACATAGTCAAATTTGCCAAGTTGATCAGAATTAAGATCATAAACGGAAATTTTAAAGAATTTGACCGAGCTATTCAATATGTTTTTCGCAAGTAAGAAGCCCGTGCGTGTTTGATCAATAATATCAGAAGCAACGACCTGCGCTCCCATTTTTTCAAATCCGAACGCAAAACCTCCATCAAACGTTCCGATATCCAGGATACGTTTTCCTGATATGTCGTGTATATTAAAATTACTAGAGAGGTACTCTGGTGTTGAACCTATATGATATTCACCTTCTGTCCAGATTCCAGGAAGAATCTCGAAACCATGGTACCACTTTCTGTATTCTCGGATTTTTTGGATGGCTTCCTGACGATCAATAGGTGGCATAAAAAGTTAACGCTCATTCAAATAAGGAATAAATACGATTACAGGTCATAAAGTGTAATCGTATACGAAGTGTCTGGACTTTCTCCACGTAGGTCAATAGTCATTTGAAAAAATTTCTTTCCGGGTGCCCATGATTGCCAAAATCAGCCAGTATTTTCTCATCGTCTTGCCGCTTTTGATAACTAAATTTTATTATTAGAGTAAACCCAATAATCTTTAGGCGTCAATACTTGATTTATGCAGTTGGGGGGAAGTTGGCTGAATGCAATAGCCATAAAAGCACTTTACGAATTTGACTAATGGGATTGACATTTTGCGATGATTATATTTTATTTAGTTTTTAAAACACAAAAGGGAGATAGAGATTATGGCTAAAAAGGCAAAAGATTTGTGGGAAAGAAGTCCAGAAGAATTGCAGAAAGAGCTATGGAATGTGATGCAAGAAAAACTTGACGAGCGTACAAGCAAGTTGGACGATTTAGCTAGGAAAGTTGGCGCGAGTATCCAATATAGGGCTACGGGTCTAGAGGAGCCGTATAAAGTGCAAAATATCCAGGAGGTTATTAAAAACCTTGCATTTATAAAACAAGCCCAATCCACCTCCCGATTGGTCTGGATAACTTTTTCATATTCCTTGGCTACGTGGGTTGCTGTTATAGTGGCCCTAATCGTGAAATAAATAGTCTAGCAGACACTATTGAGATATTGCCGGACTTAATTATGGCAGATATCGTTTTATTTAAAAAACGGGGCGAGGACGAGGGAGATTACGCAAACGACCTTGATGAGGATGTTGATGGAGGGGCCCACAGTGTCTTTCAGGGGGTCGCCGACAGTGTCGCCTACAACGGCTAACTTGTGGGTGTCTGAGCCTTTACCGCCGAATTAGCCTTCCTCGATATACTTCTTGGCGTTGTCCATTGCGCCGCCACTGTTGGCAAACTAAATGCCAAGCATCAAACCTGAAACTACCGATCCAATAAGCACTCCTGCCAGTCCATACTTTCCGAGGGGCGAGAAACCTACAATAACGGGAACAAGGATTACCATTGTCCCTGGCACGAGTATTGTAAGATAATGCGGAAGATTCCAGGCTGGACCCATGAAGGGCGAATCCGCCGAGGCGGACCGCGGCGGGTTCGCCCCTACAGGCCTATTTGTCCGTCTATGAAGGCTGTGTCCCCACTCGAGGGGAAACCCTTGATGTAGGGGCTGACCCGTGTGTCTGCCTTGAAAAAGGGCGAACACATAGGTTCGCCCCTACTATGCGTATACGTAAGGTAAGTCATGAAATAGACCATTGAGCCCTGGTGTCTCTTCCTTGCTGATGCGGCAATCACACTGTCCATTTTATCGTTGAATTTCCAGCATATCGAGGAATAGTATATTGTTACTTATGAAGTCAATAGCTGCCAGAATTCTGTGGGTCTGTTTTTTGCTCTGGGCAGGCTCGAGCTGCCTCTTCGCCGATGAGCTGATCCTGACCAATAGCAATTGCATCAAGGGCATTATTACCCTGAAGGACAGCAAGCAGGTGAAGATTCTCACGGCGGGCGGGGAGCTCACGCTTACTGTGAAGCAAATTCAAGCCATCCGCAACGGTTCGCCAGCTGAAAACGCGTTGCTGAGGGGCGAGATTCAGGCGACGAATGGCCAGCTGAGTGCTGCCGTGCGCGCGTACCAGAGCGCCCTGAGCCAGAACATCAATACCCTACAGGTGCAACGCAGCGTGCTCGAGCAGCAGGGCCGATTCCTCAGCCGTGTCGCTCATCTCTCGGATCAGGAGCAACTGGAGCTCGAGCAATTTCTGAGCCAGCTCCTGAGCGACCCTGCAACACAGGATAACGACTTTCTCTTCTTTTGCGGCCAGATTTTCTTCGATCTCGACAAGCGCGATCAGGCCTTCGCCTGTTTGGCAAAGATCCCTCAAAGCTACTATCAGCATGACGAGACAAAGAAGGAGTTTGTGCTGAGTTTTCTTCACCTGGAGCTAAAAACCTTGGTGGCAAAAGAGCGTTTTGAAGATGCAATCCGGAAGATCGAGCTCATCAGCATGATTGACAAGTCTGCAGGCTCCTCAAGTTCCATGCTCCTCTATCTTTACTGGGGCGCAGCCGAACGCGATAAAGGGCGTTTCCAGGATGCATTACAGATCTATGTGGATCGTCTTCTGCCGGCATCGCCAGTTCTTGCGAAAAACCGAATCTGCTACGTTCTTGAGCGGGTCGCGCGCGACGCACGAAGCTCGCATCAATACGCCTATGCTGTTGATCTCTTTCGCACCTACGGATTAAAGTATTGCGAGGAAGAGTGCAAAGAGCCGTATGCCGACCTGCTTGAGGAATATGGGCAATGGTTGCTTGGTCAAAAGCGTGCCAGCCAGGCTCGCGAGGTCTTGCAGGAGTTCTGCAGCCTGAGGTCGTCGAGCAGAAACGCGCATTATCTGGCGCTCTGCGACTATACCGAGAAGGCAGCCGCCCTGGCCTCGGATGATTACTATGGCCACTACCAGCTGGGGAAGATGTGTGTGGAGCGCAACTCACTGCCAGAGGCAGCGAAGGAATTTTCCCTGGCCAGAGAGGCCCCCGAGCTCAAGGAAAATGCCGATATGCAGCTGGAGATTCTAGAGCAAAAGAAGCAGCTTGCGCGCCTGAAAGAGGCGTACGACCTCTATGGTGAAGCACACTATTTTGAAGCCATGGAGCACCTGAGCCCCCTTCTGGAGGAGGAAAAGGAGGGCCAGCTGAAAGCTGATGCCAAGGAGCTGGCTCAGCTCTGCCGAAAAGAGCTGGAAAACGAAAGCTCGCAACGTCCCTATCAAGCGGAAATCTTCCTTCAGCAAGCCGAACGGACTTTTTTTTCAATGGACTACGACTCTACAATTTCTACACTGAATCGTATTCTCAATGAATATGCTGATACACCTGCAGCCAAACGTGCCCAGCGCCTCATGAATCAACTTTTCAACCGGATTCAGATAGCGCAGCTTGAGGGAAAGGAATTGCCAAGATCTTCGGTGCTTAATGCGCTCCAGATTCCGAATGTGAATCAAAAAGACGAGCTGAAAGAGGAGATTGCGCGAATTCTTCGCGAAATTCGATCTGAATAAAATCTGACAAGTGAACATAATGAATAGAGCGTCATCATACGAGGATATATTTTACGAGCGATGGGGTGGGTTGCTCGTGGCACTCGCATTCCACGTAGCGCTCTTCTCTTTTCTGCTGACCCGGTACATTGTGCCTCCAGAACCCCTCAGGGAACCCGAGGTGCAAAAAATCTCCATTGTGCTTGCGCCGCCGCAAGAGCCAACATTGCTCGCTTCCACCAGCCCTGCGCCAGAGCTCTCACCAGCCGTGGAGACCACACCCGACATTGCTGATACCAAAATATCCACCGAGGCACCGGCAACCGAGCCTGAGCCAGCCGAAGAAACCTCTTCACCGCCTCCACCCCCTGCGACCAGCGCGCAGCGTCTCTTCTCTGAGGAAGTAAGGCATGAATTGGAACGCGATCGCCAGGAGCTCGCGATGATGCGCAAGGACCTGAACAAGGAACAAACGCTCATGCATACCGAAATAGTCAAGGAGTCCGTCGCTACGGAAGGGCGGAAATTTAAAATCCGCACCACCGGCGACCCAACAGGCGTATTGCGTACCCTCGAGCTCACCGACTACCCAGAGCCGGCTGTGGATCATGTGCTTCGGAAATACGGTATTCGAATCGTGCGTAAATTTGTTCGAGACCAGGATTCCCGTTTTACCTACCTTAACAGTGCAGAGACACGTGAGGGGCTATTTCGCAGTCAGCGCGGCATGGGCGTCTATGATGTCTTCAGTCTCACACCAAAAGCGATTGCGAAGATGAGCCAGCTGGAGACTGAAGAAATCATTCGGCGAGGCTATGATCCAAACCGCACGCGGGTCATCCAAGTGCGATTCGGCATTGTCAAGGCTGGTGACGAATACGACCTCGGAATGATTGAGATGAAGGTGGAGGAGCTCAGGTAGGGGATTTGATAAATCAAACCCCTGCCAAAAAATCATTGCATAATTTAATAAATGGTAACTTGGTTTAATTCAGATGATTAAGATGAAATATGATTCAGAGAAACGAAATCGTCGTTCAATCAGGTTGCAGAATTACGATTATTCACAAGCCGGAGTATATTTTATTACAATTTGTACGTATCATGCAGAATGTTTGTTAAGCCGTGTGATAGATGGGAGAACGTATTTAAATGAATACGGGACAATTGTTGAAAACGAATGGCTTAAAACCGGGGGAATGCGCGATAACGTTGAATTAGATGCGTATATCATTATGCCAAATCATTTACACGGAATAATTCTCCTTGCTGAAAGATGTAGGGGCACGATGCATCGTGCCCCTACAAAACCTTCCCCAAAACACGAATCGTTTGGCAAGCCAGTCTCAGGATCAATACCAACCATTATCCGCGGATTTAAATCGATTGTAACAAAAAAAATCAACAAACTGCGATCCAGCCCGGGCGTACCTGTATGGCAGCGAAATTATTATGAACATATCATTCGTACCGAAAACAAATTACAACGCATTCGTGAATACATTAAGAGCAATCCTGTTCAGTGGGAAACGGACATAGAAAATCCTGATTCGATAAATAAAATAACGGTAAAAGAGTATTACAGATTCGTAGCAGCAAAGAAGAAAAATGCATAAGATAGCTAGCACTACCACGCACACACAGTCGGCTTAGCTGTGCGTGCCTGATAAAGGAGTGAAAATGGAAAGTTTCTTCGAGCGTTACGTGCTGAGTGGGGGTATCATCATGGGATTTCTCATCCCCTGCTCATTCCTGGCCTGCTATTTTATCGTGCAGGGGCTGATCAATCTTCGCCGGCAGCGCATTGCTCCACACGATTTGATTACTATGGCAAAATCCTGTAACTCCCCTGAATTGGAGAAAAGATTTATTTCGACACTCCAAATGAGACGGAGCTCCCTTGCCATCATTTTCGAGAAACTGCTCGCCCACTTTGCAAAAACTTCAGAGCCTGAAGACAACGAAGTGATGCGCGAGGCTGTGGAGGAAGAGACCGCACGTCTCTACCATAAGAACAGCCAGCTGGCGGTCATTTATACCATCGCCCCGCTGCTCGGCCTCCTCGGCACAATCCTCGGTATGATGAGAAGCTTCTACGAATTCAGCATAACGGAAACGCGCTCTGTTGCCCAATTGAGCGAAGGAATTAATGAGGCCCTCGTGACCACCATGTGGGGACTTTTCATCGCCATCCCGTCCTTTATCATGCTCAGCATTTTCAAACATCGGTTGTTTTACTACGAAACTGAACTCTTCCCCAGTGTTATCAAGGATCTCTTGCCGAAACTCAAGCGCATGGCTCAGAGCCTCCAGGGAACCGCTGATACTGGCCAACAGGAAACCCAGGAGACAGAGGAGATCCCCGATGAGACGTAAGCGCTACCTTACCTGGGTTTCGGAAGATTCCATCAACCTGACGCCTTTGCTGGACGTCATCTTCAACATCATCTTTTTCTTCATCCTGGCCACTACGATTCGCGAAGCTAAAAGTTTTCTGGAAGTACAGCTGCCCAGCTCCTCCGAGGCCGCAGCGCGAGAAGCTGAGACAGCGACGCTCATTATCACAGTCACCGATACGAATAAGATCTACCTGAACCAGCGGGAAGTCACGCCGAAAGATCTGGAGGCGCTGCTGAAGGAAGAGCATGTAGGGAAGGTGAGGGAAATTATCATTCGCGGTGATGCGAAGGCGTATAACCAGACGATCGTTGACGTACTGGATGCATGTGCGCGCGCAGGCCGCTATGCTGTATCTATTGAAGTGAAAGGCCGCGAAATGCTTGACACCGGCCTGCCCGGCACCGTGCCCTAGCGCTGCTTTTGAGCGAAAAAAAACCCACCGTGTGCGCGATGGGGTTGTTTTACTCTGTTTCCCTGTTGTGTGTTGCCTTATTGAATTCCTTTGAGCAATGGCAGGGCGGACTTCGCCTCCTGGAAATCATACCCACCAAATAGAGTAGCGCCCTCCCGCACTACTACCAGAACTCCATGGTACTTCGTTAGGACCCAGAAATTCTCGTCGCCCAGCTTATTCAGAGCACTCGCTGTCTCTCCTGATAAGACATCCGAAGTTTTCAACTTCTCAAAAGCCTCGTGCGCAGCCCGTGTGTCTTCAAAACTTGTCCAGAAGATCGTGACCGTGTGCTGCGTCTCCCCGGTCTCGGAAATTGCGCAGTCCGCCAGCCATACCTTGTGCAGATACGGCTGGCCCAGAAAATTCCTGTAAATCATCTTTTCGCTATTGGGAATGCATGAAGCAGGCAAATGCCCGAGCGCTGTAGGAAAGCCTCTTTGCTCTTTCATGCGTCTGGCAACTTCTTTGCCGAATGCCTTAAGCCCCGCCTTCATCTCATCGGAAATCTCAAACGTTGATAGCCTCACGTAATACGGCCCAGCGTAAAAATTCAACACCAGGTCGCCAAGGTAGCCTTGCGTGCCTATATCCACGAAGTTATAACCGGGCTGGCGCTCACTACTGTAAATGCCAAATCCGCGCTCTTCATCCCCCATGTCGTAAATATCAACCACCACCGCTGCTTCCGGGTCATGCGGCAACGCATATTCGGCTGTGGCAAGACGCTCAAATCCGTAAGAGAGGTAATGTTCGGCTGCGCCATTGATGTATTCCCATAAATTTTCTGGCGTATATAACGTCGGCGTTGTTTTCCGATCCCAGTGGCCTACCACACCGCTCTCCGGCACGAAGGCAAATAATCTGGTCGCCTGACTCCCACACTGAGCCGACTCGGGCGCCTGTTGCGCACAGAGCAGTAATGGCAACCCTGACAGCAATCCTGCCAGCACGACACCTCTTAGCGCTTTCCACATCTTCACGGCTTTCCCTCCTCTCCGCCATTTGGCGGAAAAGTACCAAACAGCGTGCTCAAGCCCTGCGATTATGCCAGCATCAGGAGCTCTTGCGCCTCGCGCAATTTCGTCCTGACAGCCAGCCCATAGGGGCATACAGCTTCGCAGGGCGCGCTGCATCCAGCACATGCTACTGCTGTTTTCGCGGGAAGCAGCTCCCGATACAGCCCCATGGCATGCTTCTCCATGCCATAATATTTGAAGTACATTCGGTAGCGCAAGATGTTAGAAATTTCAACACCGTACGGACAGGCGCCAGCGCATGTGTCGCAAAACCGGCACATCTCGTTTGACTGTTGGGCAAGGTAGCGCCGCAAAACCTCCCGATCTTCTTCAGTAAACTGCTGGCCTGCCACAGCGCATAGCTCGCGCACGTCATCGAATGTCTTCATCGTAACAATCAAATTGCTGACGCCTGGATTTGACAGCACCCACTTGAGCGCCGCCTGGCGGAATGTCTGGCCGGGAATCGTCTCAATCCCCTCGCGCTTGGCGCCGCCCAGCGTCTTCATCGCCACAAATCCAACCTTCTTCTGATGCGCCAGCGCTACCAAATCGCCGAACCCCGGATCCGAGCCAAAATTATACTTACACAGAATCACGTCATAGTGCCCCTTATCTATCACCTCTTTCATCAACTCGACCAGATTACCCGAATGACATGACACGCCGAGAAATCGCGTTTTGCCTTCTTTGCGCAGAGCCGTCATAGTCTCAAGAACGTCATCACCATGAAAATGCTCCGGCCTACTTACGCCGTGGCACATCAATATATCCACATAATCCGTTTGCAGTGCCTGAAGGCTTTCTTCTGTTTGCTTGCGAATGGCTTCTTTTGATAGGCCCTCGCGGCGGTTCCACTTGGTGACGAGATAGACCTTATCGCGCTTTCCCTTAATCGCTTTGCCCACGGTAATCTCGCCCTGCCCACCGACGTAGTTGCGTGCCGTGTCAATGTAATTCACGCCCTGATCAATGGCAAATGCAATCACTGCGGGATCACTGACAGCGATTGCACCGTAGCTGACTTCCGCAACACGCAGGTTTGTGCGGCCGAGTGTGCGATAGCGCATACCACCAGGACCAACTGCCGGAAGTGGTTCCGTCGTTGTACTATCTCCGGTCTGGTTCTCTGGCCGTAATGCGGCATGCGCCAGATTTGAGCCAAATTTACCCAGCGCCAGTCCTGCTCCCAGTGCTCCAAGCGATGACCGCATGATAAATGACCGGCGATCAATCCTGGTGGTATGTTTCGTTTCTGGTGACCTCTCGCTTTCTTGCATCTGATTTACTCCTTTCCATTATTAATGTGCGGGCAAGTTTACCTATTCTTCCACAGCGCTAAGTGTTTTCATCTGCTTGAAACGCTGGCGTGCAGCCTCGAGCTCGCGCTTCGCGTTGCGCAAATTGTGGAGTCCAAGTCGCTGGACACGCTCGACTCCATCGTGCGTCTGGCGAAACGTATCGCTCATTTCAGAGAGTGAAATCTGCAGCCTGGTGGGAGCGATTGCTGGTGATGCCCTCCCCGCCCATTCCATATTCATGCGCTTCGCCCAGGCTGCCAGCCGTTTGAGCAGTTCCCGGCTCTCGCGATCCAGTTTTTCCTCCCAGTATGAGAGTAATTGTCCATAAGTTGCGGGGTGACAGACCATACATCGCTGTCGGACAATGGGCAAACCTGAACCTGGATCTTCCACAGCATGGCAATCCGTGCATTTGACCACCTTGAGCATCGGGTCTGCCAGGAGATCTGCCGTATCAAAAACGCTCTCCCCAAGACGAAAGGACTGCACATCCCCATGACAGCCTTCACAACTCTTGTCACTCACAGTATACGTCCCATCAGGATGGCACGCCGCACAGGCGACATGGCGATGAAGGGCACCCAGTTTATACTCTGTGGATTTGTCATGCTCAAACGCAAGCCTCTCTTTCTCCCAACTCAAGACCGTATGACACTTCATACATTGATCTGACATCTCGTCGCCATGGGGCGAGGCATGACACGAGACGCATGCTGCGCTTGCCTCCGCCATAGGCGGGTCACGATGGCAATCCAAGCATGCGAGGCCAGCATGGAGGCCCTCAAGCGCATAGCCGGTTGCCGTTGCGTGATCGAACTGTGCTGCGGCATTTGCCCACCGCTGCTCATCATGGCATGAGTCGCACGCTGCTCCCAGCCTGCCTTGATGCACGTCCATGTGGCAGTCACTGCACCGTGTTGATACCTCTTCCCCCCACCCTTTGCGATGGCACTGCACACATTGAACCTCGCTGTGCGCACCGTGCAAAGGAAAACCAAAATCCTGGCCGTGATCGTACGCTACCGCTCGCCCTGTCCATCCTCTGGCTGAGTGACACCTCTCGCACTCAGTTGACACTCTTCCAGAATGCGGAGTCGGATGACAGCCCATGCAGGTAACCGGCAGCCCGATGTATCGAAAGCGAACTTTCTCCTTTTTCTCTCCTTCTTGCAGATGGCAACGCTCGCACGGCAGGGAAAGATGCTTCCCCTCTAGAGGGAATTGCGACAGTGCATGATTGAACTGCACCGCATCCAATTCGATGGGCACGAAATCCACGCCCTGATGATCTGAATGACACTCAGTGCATGCGCCCTCGAGAAAGCGGCCATGATACCCCTGCTTGTTCGTTCGCCGCTCCGAGATCAGATCGTGGCACGACAGGCATTTCCTGTCACCTGCTTCCCTGGCAATAAGATGACAATCCGAGCAATGGTCAAGTCCCTCCAGGTGTGCGTGTGCCGCGCAGAGCGGTCCCGGATTTGCTACTGTGGCAAGCGGGGGATAAAGCTCCGCGGCTGAGTCCAGAACGTGCTCCCTATCCGTTGCAACGCCCTGAGTTGCAGTGCCAAGGAAAAGTCCGACAAGCATTACGCCACAGCACACCATGATCCAGCGTGTAATCCTGCTGGGCTCCAAGGCCATCTGGTTCACCATCCTGCGCATGATCAATTTGATTCTTCCTGCTTCTGTGCACTCGGAGGCTGTGCGTCCAGCGGGAAATCCCACGTGCCAATCACAATGCGCTTTTCCCCTTCCAGAGACGAGCGCTCCAGCCTTACCCGAATTTGCCGCACAGAAGCAAGATCAACACCTTCAAACTGAAACGGAATCTGGCGTTCCTTCAACGGCACAAGCTGCGTCCGTAATTCAGTGAAAAAATCCACTGAACGCTCAGCCAGCGTCTTTTCGTCTCCATCAATTAACTCAGCTGCCAGTGTAGCCTTTCGATATCCATACTCGCCAGTAGGGATTCCGTGAGGTAGCCGATTCGTCACTCGCAGCATTACGTGCAGCGTCTGAGTGCCTGCCTGGTCTTGAATCAGCTCAACGCGTACGGCATCAGGGAAATGCTCAATACTTGCGAGTGTCATTGCATGACTGCGCGTCTTAACTACGCTCGGTGTTGAAAACAACAGGCGCGACACAAGGCTGGGCTTTGCCATCACGCGGCGCTTCACAGGTGTCATGTGGCAGCCCTGACAAGTGTTCACGCGCGCGGCAAACGGCGCTGCCTGCCATTCTGAATAAGTCGCCCGATGACATACGCCGCACAATGCACTGTCGCGGTATCGCTCCTCATTCACCACCACAGGATGCGCCTCATAGCGCACGGGCAGCGGCCCCCAGAACGATCCACACTGCAAATGGCATGCCAGGCAATCGACTCCTTCGTTAGCTCGCGTAACGCGTGGTGGTGGGCTCTGGCCATCAGTGAAAATAGTTACGGGCTGATGGCATCCCCGACAGCTATCAATCGAACCCCCATCCGAATAGAACTGGTAGTGCTCATTCTTAACACTATTGGCATGAGGCGAATTCTGCCATTCGAGAAAAATCTCCTGATGGCAGCGACCGCAGTCTGCTGAAGACACTTCGGCCCCCGAACGTGGCATGAACGAAGTGTAGCGACCCACGCAGCCCGCAAGCCAGAGCACTATCACTCCCGCTGCAATAAGCTTCCAGCGCCTGTAAACAAATCCACGCACCAGCCAGCCTCGCTTTCCTCCAATGCTCAAGAATGCCGGTGGACAGTCATTCCTTTACGCTCAAACGCATGTTGAAAGGACTTGCGGCGTTGCCGTGCTCTGCCACTGGCATCAACGCTGTGTCCGAGATTTACACAGTGCGTACACGCACATCCAGTGCGCCGAATCCATGCCCGCTGCCGCTCTGCCGCTGCCCCCAACCATACCGCCTTGAAGTCGTACTCCGCATCCCTAACGTTTCCTACCGGCTCCAATAACTCACACAAGCGCACGTCGCCGTTTGGCTCAATGACCCCGAGTGCCACGCCCGCCTGACACTGCACCATAAGTCTCCCGTGCCGCAGCATCTCTGTCTGCAACTGGTAAACACTTTTTATATACGAAAGCCGCAGGGCCCGCTCATGAGCCCAGCGCTTGCCCATCAGCTCGAAGTTCGTTTCTATCATAAGAGGGACGATACCTTCAAATTCATCTGCTGAGGGTGGCTGCAAGTTGCTGTCAGCCGGTACGCCTCGAATTACTTCGAACATCATACCATCAACGTCTGTATGCTGTTTTACATATTCGATCAGTTGCGCTATTTCGCCAATATTCTGCTGAGTTAATACGGTTAGTGTATAGATCTGGAATTTGAGCTGCCCGGAGGTGGGGAGGCGTTTCAACACCCTGGAGCGCAGCTCATTCAACTGCTCAAGAGTGCGAAACACATACTGAAAGTTCCCCGTCACTCCACGAATCGCATCGTGGGTAGGCTCCATGCCGTCAAGCGAGACTCCGATCGTCAGCAGAATATGAGGGTGGCTGGTGAGCACCGCTTCGGCAACCGCTGAACAGGGCTCAGGCAATAGGCCGTTGGTAGGAATATCAATACTGGTTAGCTGATTCTGGCGTACGAACACATCCAGAACCTGCTCAAGATCGCGCCGAAGAAAAGGTTCGCCACCAGAAATCAGGAGATGCGGGAAGGCCGGCAACGAGGCAGAGATTCGCTCGATCTCCGCAAGCGACAACTCATACTCAGAATCTCTATTCAGCTCCTGCCAGTAAAAACAGGTACGGCACCGCGCATTGCATTTCGATGTCACAAAAAACGTTAGCACCCGCAGTTGCTCAAGAAGATCTTTTTCTCGACGTCGCATGTCGGTTAGTCAGTTGGTCTGTTAGTCCATTTGTCGGTTTGTCGGCTAAAGCGGTAAAAAGTAACTTCCGCGCGTCCTCGTTCCTAGCCATAGAGCGAGGTATGCAATAGTCATAAGTATGGGTGAGGTAAGATGTCAATGCTTTTCCAAGACGATTTCGACAATCCGAGGAAGGAGATAATCAATCATGGGAGTATCGTGAAAGTAGCTGTGCAGCAAGAGATGACTCACATAAAACCCAAATCCACCCGAGAAGGTTTCCTGTGGATAATGAATCACTGCCATGGCTGTTCCGTAGGATGTGCCTGCCTGGTCACGCAAGACATAGATGGGAGAATATGTTGCGCCCTCAGGGGCACTGTTGCCTGTCACCGGCCGGAAGCGGCAATCCTTCGTTAATGCTAATGGCACCTCATCAGGCAGATAACGGGCATACGGCGATTCCCGGTTCAACACGAAGCGGAACGCCCGATTTTCGTTATCAGGCAGTTCAAAGGGTTTTGCCCCTGGCCGTTCATCTCCGGGCAACAGGATATCCATTCCCAGCGCATGGTTTAGCCGAGTGCCCTGGGTTATTCGCACCCACCGATGCTGTTGCGCCCCAAAGCCGAAATAAAACGGCGTGGCGACAGCCAGATGCGCCAGGTTTCCTCCGTCCTTAACGTACCGTACAATCGCGGCAAACCCGTCGTCCGGCCGCCTTACTGAATTGTAGTAGCGCTCCTTTTCGTCCACATTGAGCAGCAACGAAAAATTCCCGGGCGTCAGAACTTCCGGCTTCACCATCTCCAGCGCATTCAGCCACTTGGTCTGAATACCTAGATCGTGGAGTACCCGCTGTGCTTGATAATAGAACGACTTCTCAAATCTCGTCTCGCGATCCACAATGTCGCCGATCAGCCCGATGCGAATCGCGCTCTGACCAGCGCGGCGTCGTGCTTCAAGCAGATTCCGCGTTCGTAACCGCACATTAAAAGGAAAGTCAACCGTGAAGATCATCCCATTGCTCACCGTGAGTACGTCGCTGTATAGCGGTTTCAGGGTAAGGTGCGTCGCGGTCATATTATAAAGTAAGCCGCTGAGATGATCTCCGTTCACCAGCGTCAGCCTACAGATATAAGGATAACTCTCCGGCATGTAGTGGCGATACCCGGTTGCGCCTGGAGGATTAGGGAAAACCATATCAATGCCGCTAAAGGGGACAGCAAACGAGCTACCATAGCGCGGCTTGACAATAAGCGTTTCTTGCCTGTCCTCCAGCAACCTGCCTGCCACGAACTCTCCGGTCTTCATGAGCAGCCCGGTCTCCTTCACTTGCATCTGCGGCACCAGCTCTACGGTCTTCGGCTTGTGCGGCTGGGGTTCAAACATCCCAAAGACCTTTTTTCGGCCCAGCACTCGCTTCAAAATAGACCGCTTTGGTGATCTGGGTGACTGCGCCGGCACCTCGTAGTTCATTACCAGCTGTTCCACCCAATCCCGGTCAATCTGCATCTTCCCATACGGTGTCGAAACGTGCACTGTCCGGGGTGTCAAGCCGAACAGCTCTCCCTGTACCATATCCCCATTGTCTATATACGCAATCACCCCAGGCGGCTGTAACTCCTTCACCCGGCCTGGCTTGCGAAATCCACGAATGTCTATCCTGTAGGCCAGTCCCGCATAACTGATCTTTCCGCCACCAATGTCTGATGCCCGAACCGCCAATAGATTCTTACCCGCAACCAATAGAGGCCTAACCAGGAATTGCGCAACCTGGCCTTTTAATGGCATTGGCCCCATCTTGACATTCTCGCCATTCAAGTACAGTGCATCCAGCTGATGGTCTACTGTTATCGAGAGTATGGCCGCTACAACTTGAAAATCCTCAGGGATTGTAAATATCTGGCGAAAAAGGGTAGTTTCGCCTTCGGTATCGGACCATGACCGGGTACTCCAGACCCATGCAGCACCGGGAATATAAAACCAGCTGTAATTCGGATGGGCATACGAAACCGCTTTCCAATGCGCGGTAATAACCTGCTGGTCGTACCAATCGGGTGGCGCAGGAATCTTCGCCTGCCCTCGTCCTAAGGAAAAACAGCGCACGGTTCGGTCGCTCACAACCGAAAGATGCTCTTCGCCACGAAAGTAGATGCGACGAATATGCTGAAGTTGTACGTTGGCCAGGTGCCCTTGGTCTTTAACCTGCAGGAGAGGCCGTGGCGCAGGTGTGGCAACCGTCTCTACTCGCGGATTGAGCATGCCGATCAGCGTGACACCCCTGGTCTGGTTGTCGAAAAACTCTAATACCACATCTGCTGGCGATTGAGACATCAATAACTCACGACCCCAGGAAGCCGGGCCAAAAAAGACCAGTACCATCCAGGTCAGCAAGACTACGATTTGCGGCCGCTTTATCGTATGCCTCATGGCTTGCTCTATTTGACTCCTTGCCATCCTTATCCTATCATGCCCCGCACGTCTCGTGTCAGTCGGTTGATCGCTTAGCCGGTTAGTCGGTTTCGATCGCATTATTCTTTTGCTGAAAAACCTCGCTGATACAGTCGCTGGATGCTCTTTTTTGCCACCAGCGTGGCCTTGGAATCGGGCGCCGTATTGACCACTTGGATATATTCCAGCAGGGCCTGCTGATAATTGCGCAAACGATAGTTGAGAATATCGGCAATCCCAAGCTGCACATACGCACGCGGGGAATTCTGCGGCCACCGCTCCCTGTAGCTCTGAAAGAGTGTTATTATCTCCTCCGGCGTCACCATACCTTCATATTGCTCGCCAATTGCAAAACTCGTCAGCGTCTCAATGCAGCTCTGCACTAGCGTGCTGTTTGGGTAGGATTCAAGAATCTCCTGATACAAGAGATTGGCAACCTCTGGGCTGCTCACGCGAGCGCGATAGTAGAGACGCAACGGCCGCCAGTTATCTTGGCTATTCTTCGTAAGCAGTTCAATCCGGGAAAGAATAATGTCTTTCTTCTCGTCTGAAATGAAGTGTGCGGGATAGTTCTCCAAACACTTCTCGTAATTCAACAGAGCACTCTCGTAGTCATACAGAATTTTAAAATTGATATTGGCAATCTGAAACCGGGCGAGAAACGCAAGCAGCGATTTCGGCTGGCGATGAGCTACCAGATAGTAGTGCTTCAGTGCATCAAAGTACTGGCGATTCAGCAGATGCTGTTCCGCCGTTTGATACATCTTGTGGGTCTCAATGTAGTTTTGATCCTCTGCTGTATCAGTCTGAATAATTTCGTAGAACAACCCCTCAATCTTCTGGAACTCCGGAATGTAGCGCTCTTCCCCTGAGAGATACAAATTCAGCCTGATATTCGCCAGATCCTCCAGTACCTCAGATTCGCGAATCTTGTTCGAGACGAGCATCAATCTGTCCAATCGGGGTTGCGGCACAACTGGCTTAAGTGGCACAGCCACTCGCGCGTCGCTTTCCCGCTCTGGCAACACAGATGCGATCGCCCTTTCTGCTCGCTCAGGCTCCATGGCCACTGCCAGAGCTTCCTCAGGCAGCCCCGGTGGAGAGATGCCTCTTTCGCGCTCAAGGGCACTCCTCACAATCCGCGTGCCCGTGGCCCGACCAGCAGTTACTTCTGCTCCCGGTTCAGCTATCTCAAGCGTAGAGGGGTGTGACGTCTCGGTAAGGCGAACTGATGGAGTGAGCCACTGAAGGCCAGCCGGTGCATAAGCCACCAGATACATCCCACCTATCAGCCCCACGAGCACAAGCGCTGCTGCGCGTGTTAACCGAAATCCCAGGCCGGGCGCACTCAGCCACTCACTCACAGTTCGCGCGAAGCGGCCGAGACTCGTACGCGGCCGCTCTTCAGCCTGAAGCCGCCGGATTACTCGTGTAAATACCCGTTGAAAGTACGACTCTGGTGGAGAAACCTCGTGGCTGCTCGTGCGCAGCAACTCCCGAAGCGCTTCACAGGCCTCGTGTTCTTCGCGGCAGGAGCTACAGGAGTACAGGTGGTCTTCCAGTGCCGAGGCCTCATCCTCCTGAAGTGTCTGCTCAACGTAATCGTCAAGCTTCCTCCTTACATCATCGCATCTCATAAAATTTCCCCTCTCTTTCGCCAGAAATTCACGATGAACGAACCATTCCCGCATTGCTCACTGGGAAAAGAACCATCGCCATGCCCGACGTGGTCGCCGCACTTCTACTCACACACGAGCACTTGCATCACAAGGCCATAAACATTCCAGGTCGGGCTCGACACTACGCGCCTCATCCAGACCCAGGGCTCATTTTCTGTTGTCCTATCCGCCCCAGATGATGCTGCAATTCTCTGCGCAGCTTCTTGCGCGCCTGATGAATATTAATCTTCACCGCCCCTTCGCTGCAGCTCAGCAGCGAAGCTATCTCACGGATGGAATGTCCCTTTACTTCAAAGAGCACAATCGCCGTACGTTGCTTGGGTGGCAGCTTGGCAATCGCTGCGTTGATCTCCCCGAGCACTTCTTTTTGCATAAGCACTTGCCTGGGATTTGCCACCTCTCTCGGCTTGAACAGATTCGACTCGGTCTTAACCAGAATCTCTTCACTAAGGGGATAATGTTCCGTGCGATGCTTGCGCGAGCGATATGTGTAACACTGATTAATGGCGATCCGGATCGACCACTGCGGGAACTTCTCAGCATCCTTGAGTGAACCAATGTGCTTAAACACCCGTATGAGACTTTCCTGTAGAACCTCATCCGTATCGTCGTGATTGCGAAGAATGGAGAAAATCCAATTGAACAGCTCGTGTGCAATCTCGCGATAGAGTTCCTCAAATGCCTCTGGGTCTCGTTGCTGACAGCGCCTTATCAACTGTATCGTAACGTCGCGAATCGCCAATGGACTGCTTCCTGCATATGGATCACCCAGGTATCATAGATGACCTACAGTGATCCGAAAAAGTTTGGCCTTCTTTAGGTTACATCACTGTTATGCAGCCAATCTTGCGCCGCAAAAATGCGGCTGTCTCCTCCATTGTATGTACTGCTATTTATTAGCCAATCCTTCCAAATTTGCAAGCATGAACGAACGCCCGGCGCCTTACCACTGAACAAGCTAAAGAGATCAATGAGAAAGCCTCAGCCCATCTCCGATGCTCTGCACTTGCTCGCGATGATCCCGGCTTTCCAACTTTTCGCCTTGCCCTATCTGGTTTTGCGAAAGAATTCTCAAAAACGTAGCCCTTGACTTCTCGTGCCCCTTTTCCGAACATACGTATTCACATGCGGGAGGCAATGCATACGAGAAATTATGAAAAAAAGAGTTAAAGCAATCGGCCTGCTCTCAGGCGGGCTGGATAGTACCCTTGCCCTTAAGTTGATAATCGAGCAGGGACTCGAAGTCGTTGCCTTTAACCTGAAGACGATCTTTTGCACGTGCGATCATGGGAGCAACGGCTGCGTCAGCTTCTCGCGCAAGGTTGCCGCTGAATTCGGTGTCCAGCTGAAATCTATGGGAGCAGGATCAGAGTATATCGAGATAGTTAAGAAGCCGAAATTCGGCCGCGGAAGCAATATGAACCCGTGTATAGACTGCCGTATCTTTCTCCTTATCAAGGCGCGCGAATTAATGAACGAGCTTGATGCGCAGTTTATCTTTACCGGAGAAGTGCTTGGCCAGCGGCCCATGTCGCAGCATCGCAAAGCCCTGCTCCTGATTGAAAAAGAAGCCGGGGTGGAAGGCCTGATTCTTCGCCCCCTCTCGGCACACTACCTACCGCTCACCGTACCCGAGCTGCGGGGATGGGTTGATCGCTCCCGTCTGCTTGCGTTTCAAGGGCGGACCCGTCGTCCCCAGATGGATCTAGCTGCCAAATACGGAATCACTGATTATCCGTGCCCTGCAGGAGGATGCCTGCTCACTGATCCCGGGTTTGCTGCGCGACTCAGAGACCTCTTCGACCACGGAATTTCAGCAATGAACGACATTCTCCTTCTGAAGCTTGGCCGGCACTTCCGACTTTCTCCAGGAACGAAACTCATCGTGGGCCGCAATGAGCGAGAAAACCACACCATCGCCAACCTCGTGCAGTCCGAAGACATTCTGCTCGAGGTCGAAAACGTTGGCAGTCCCTTAGCTCTTATGCGTGGCCAGGATCACCAGGATCTTCTCCCATTGGCAGCTACTATTTGTAAACGCTATAGCGATGCGCGTGAGGCCGCAACCGCGCAGGTCAAAATCTGGCAGGCCGGTAGCCCTAGCACTTCTTATCTCGCAGCTCAAAACCCTGACGAAAAATATCTACGCAGCTTACTGATTACCGAATAAGACTCCTAACCATAGCCTTCACATCAGAATCTGAATTGCGCATAAAAAAACAGAATCCATACAATGGCCTATTTTACGTCAATCGCACTACTGGCTCTCGTCCGTTTTGCCCATCAGCGTCTCGTCTTCAAATGACATTAATGCCCAGAAGAATTCCGATATAAAAGCCGCAGAGGGTTAGGGGCTTGGGGGAAGGACGGCTTGTCGGCCTCTGGAGTAAAGCGAAATCCCCCATAAGGCAATAAAAAATCAGAATGGGACTATTCCTGGCACTGGTGATACAGATAGCAGGCCACGGAACGCTCTGGAGTGAGCGACCGCAACTGGGGCTTGCGGCGTGCACAGACGTCGCGCTGATGTGCACATCGGTGGCGAAAATGGCATTCATCCGGAAGGTCTATGGGTGTGGGAACCTGACCTGGCAATCTAACGCGCTCCCGCTTACCAGAAACGACAATATCTGGCACCGCAGCGATCAACGCCTGAGTATACGGATGCTTCGGATGTGCAACGACCTCCTCTGTCGGGCCAACTTCAACCAGCGAGCCCAGATACATCACGCCAATCGTGTCGCAGAGATAGCGGGCTGAGGCCACATCGTGCGTGATGAAAACCATGGTGAGCTGGAATTGTGAACGCAACTCCACAAGCAGGTTCAGAATCCCCGCTTTCACTGAAACGTCGAGCATCGAAACCGGCTCGTCCGCAACCACGAAGATCGGTCCAACTACCAGGGCCCGGGCTATGGACACCCGCTGCCGCTGTCCGCCAGACAGCTCGTGAGGATAGGAATCAAGCAAGTCATCGTCATCAGGCAAACCCACGGTGCGAAGCATTTGCCTGATTCGCTCCTCTCGCTCGTGGGCATCGCCCATGCGTTGGATCACCAGTGGCTCTACAATCGTATTGCGAATAGTCTGGCGTGGATTCAACGATTCATAGGGATCCTGGAAAATCATCTGAACATTCTTACGAAATGCACGCAAGTCGCGTTGCCGCAGCGCACCAATATCCTGTCCTGCAATGCGTATCATTCCCCGCGTCGGCTCGAGCAGCCTGACCAATAACTTCGCACACGTAGTCTTTCCACATCCGCTCTCACCAACCAGCCCGAAAATCTGCCCACGTGGCACTGTAAAACTTACCCCATCCACCGCGGCAATGCTCCTGGCTTTTCCACTCAGCAAGCTCCGCTGCGCGATAAATCGCTTCTCCAGATTCTCTACAACAACTGTCGCATCAGCGTTCACGCCCGACTCCAGTCTTTAAATGCTTTTTTGGCTCTTTGTCAGATAGGTTAGCAAAATAGCGATCGAAACACATAGTAAATACAGGTTCCTTAGGCTTTTGCAGAGAGGATTGCGTTCATAACAATCTGTTCTTGTAGCCCCCTCACCCCATCCCTCTCCCCGCTGGGGAGAGGGAAGTAAGGTTCTCCGTCGGCTGGAATATCGTCTCTGGACGAATGTTAGTGATTTTGTCTGTCATGATTTGGCTCCGCGAAAATGAACAGCAGTCTGCTCAGTGTTTTTTCCTCTCCTCCCTGGGGAGAGCGACGGGTCTTGAGAGAAAACTTAAACTCATTTGCGTTTTTCCCTCTCCCCTGGGGGGAGAGGATCAAGGTGAGGGGGATTATCTTTCCTCTAAGAATGCTAACTCATTTGACAAAGAGCCACATTTAAAATACCACGGCATCAGTGGTAGCCACGGATTGTCCTGGTTGTCTTCTTCAACTTAGTGGAGTGCTGGACAAGATAGGAAGTTCTCAAAAAGCTTTTCACACTGTTGAACTCTTGGCAAGCAGACTTGGGTTGATTGACTTATGGTCCCGCTGCCGAGATAGGTGATCGGAAACAATCCCACAAGTAATTGCCAGTACATTACACTGCCAAGGGCCTTTTATAGAATATCTCACTCGCCCCATGACTTAGGCATATTCATGGTATTAGTAAAGATCGACGTTTTTATTTCCCTATCTCCATTCCGAAACTCCTCCTCTGGAGATGCAATCTTAGAACTTTCTGGACTTGGCTCCCGATGAAAAGAAACTTCTTATCCCTCGCATTGTTGATTCTACCATATTTACACCCAATGAAGTACGAATTGTTCTTTACGACAGACGTTTCTGCAGCGGCATCTAATCCGTGCATCTGTCGATATGTAACGTGGAAATATACAACCCGCATAGATCTTCTCAACCAGAATGAGAAATTCCCTTATGTTCGCGTCTTCAATTCAAACCTCAAGAGCGAGTCAAGCGGACCAATAGAGGGGAATGGTGAATAAGAAAAAGCTCGCCGCTGAAGCATTCATTAGTGCTCCGGTGACATTTGCCATCCTGATGGCGGCCCTCCAGTTTGCCACATCCTGGAATTACGGTCCATTCGGTGATGAATTCTATTACATAGATTGTGCCAAACACCTGGACTTCGGCTATGTGGACCATCCTCCTTTGGTAGCGTTCGTGGCACTCTGTGGTTTACGATGAGAGGATCGCCTGCTCAGCCTCCCGAGCAACCAAGAATCGCACTACCTTCTTCGCCGGGATCTCCAGCTCTTCACCAGTGTCAGGATGTCGTGCAATACGCGCCTCCCTCTCCACCGGCGTCGGTATCTTCTTCGGCTTTTATCCAGCTCGCCGCGCGGGACTGCTAGATCCCATCAAGGCATTGCAGTACGAGTAATCTTCATTGGGGAATAAATTGCAAAGGGGCCGGGAATTACTCTATTTTCCTTAGTGCTCTTCTTCGTAATTACGGTGATGTATTTTGATTGAAATTCTCCCGAGATTCTTCACTCCGTTCAGACTCCGGCCTCCTACCAACTCCTGTGTGGAGGGATTGCTTACTTGTCCATGCTTCGGTTTTTAACGCTATCATTCCCCCCGATCATAACAATCAGCGCATATGCGGCGGAAAGATTTCGTTGGCTAATCGGACGTTCGATCAGCGTATAATGAAGTCCGCAACGCTTGCAATCCCGATCAGTATGAAACGTAACAAACAGCGTATTATATTATATTCCCCAATCCCCTGACTTCCCAGGCGATCTAATAATGGGTACATTTTAGTCTTGCCGAGTTCGATTTGAGAGGGCATCAGCGCTTGAACCTTCAAATCCTTAGAAGTTCTATTTATCAACTAGAATCAACCGCCGTCCTCGCACCAGTTTAACATAATCCATTCTCTCCCTATGGTCGGATTGTTGGGGGATTAAATCTGGGCCATCTCACCATAAACACACTGACGATTCTTCTTGTTGGAATCCTTTGTTCCCACCCTCGGGGATGGGCAAAGGACTGTCCTTCGGGCCAGCTCACCAGAGGACAACACCCAAGGAAGCGCCCCCTGCCCAGAGCCATGTTGGATTGAACGCCAGCACTGTTTATGGCACAAGAGGATCAGTGGGCGACACCGCCAGTACGATTTGCCATTCAGCATATTCTTGGCAATGTAATGTCCCACCAGCTTCCCTTCTCCAATCATACATTTAACGGCTTCATTGCTGTAGGACAGGCCACATTGAGGAGGGAGCGTTTTTCCTGGCGATCTTCAAATTTCTTCGTCTCTATTTAATTGAGTCTGCTCCGATCCGGTTAGTCACTACAGTGACAACGAACTCCGAAATCCATCACCCGTACCACTAGCCCAGTCGTAAAAATAAAATTAAAGATGTTTGCTATACTTACCGATAAAATATCAGTGAGAAAGACTGTATTATTTGCTCTTGTAAAAATTACAAGTGACTTTTTCAACCACAAGACAACAGGCTAATTATGAACTTTATCCGCGCTATTGAAAATTAAAATCCAGAAACAGTGACAAGGGTCAATAAGAATGACGGCATTAGACAGATTTGTAGCCCGTGCTACAGATGAGATAACCAGTCCTTAATAGGGATTCCACGAAAAGAATTGGCATGAACTCTTTTGGCCATTCCGAACAACTTGTAGAGTGGGTGAAGGGCCCACGCTTTGACTCGCACCTTCAAGTAAGCAAGGTCAACATGCAAAAGTTCATATATTGAGGTGATTCTAGCTGGTGAGACTAGCGATAAAAAGGCAAAAGCCAAGAGATGCAATATTAGATGCAATTGGGGAAAGCATAAGCATAATTGATGAAGATTTGAAGATTGTGTGGGTAAATCCTGTTGTTGAAAAGTGGGCGGGGAAATTAGAAGATATAAAAGGAAGACATTGTTACAAGGTATATCAAAAAAGAGATAACCCTTGCGAGAACTGCCCGACCATAAAGACATTTAGAACAGGTAAGATCGAAAAGGCAAGGCAACATGCTTATGATACTCAAGGAAACATTAAATATTTTGAACTTACCAGTGCCCCGATAGTAGATGACTGGGGAACGACTACAGCGGTAGTGGAATTGGCTGTAGACTTAACAGAAAGCATACAACTCGAACATAGGCTGAAAGAAGCCAAAAATAGGCTTCAAACAATCTTTGACAATATAGATGATGGGATTTCGGTTATTGACAAGAATTATCAAATCTTAAGGGTTAATCGAGCCATTTTGAAGATGTTTAACAAGAGAGGCTTTCTTGACCTCATAGGTAAGAAATGCTTTGCAGAGTATAATAACGGGGATGATATATGCGAAAATTGCCCTGCCCGGAAGACATTTGAAGATGGTAAGCCCTATCATGTGCCTAAAATACGGTATGGAATTGATAGAGGGCGAGCTGTCCTGGATATCTTTACCTTTCCGGTAAAAGACGAACGCGGTAAAGTTATGCAGGTAATCAAGTGCATAAGAAATATCACCGGCACAGTTAAGTTGGATGATCAACTCCTATATCAAGAGAGAGTTGCGGGAATTGGCGAGTTAGCCGCGGGAGTCGCACATGAGATTAGAAATCCTTTAGCGAATATAACTGCTTCAGCGCAATTTTGCCTTAGTAAATACAAGGTCCACGAACTTGCCAGAAAACACTTAAGGATTATTCTAAGAAATTCTGAACATGCCAATGCAATTGTTAAGGATCTGCTTGATTTTGCCAAGGCGGGTGAAATCTCCTTTAAACTAGGGTATATTGGTGAGCTGTTAGATGATGTTTGTAATCTTGTTAAAACAAGATGTTCAAAACAAAGGGTCCGGCTTACTAAGAGGTGGTCAAGGAGATTACCTCCGATTCTTTTCGACAGAAAGCGGCTTGAGGAGGCATTTTTGAATTTTATCTCGAATTCTCTAGATGCAATGCCTGACGGAGGGAGGCTGGCCATTACCGCCTATCCAGATTCTGAAAATAATGAGGTGGTGGTCAGTTTTGCGGATACAGGAAACGGCATCCCTCGAGAAAATATGGATAAAATTTTTAATCCATTCTTTACCACAAAAGAAAATGGTGTAGGATTGGGATTGTGCGTAGCGCATCAAGTTATTAGTTACCATAAAGGGAAGGTAAATATAGTGAGTAATGAAGGTCAGGCTACAGAAGTAGTAGTTAAACTTCCAATTTTGAGAGAATAAAACAAAACACGGGTCTCAGGATCAGAAATGGAGAGAATACTAATAGTTGATGACAATAAAGATATGCAATTTACCCTTTCCAGTATATTACAAGATGAAGGATATGAAGCTATAGCTGTAGGAGATGGGAGGCGGGCACTCAGAGAAATTAAAATAAGATGTCCCAATCTAGTCTTGTTAGATATTAGGCTTCCCGGAATAGATGGGATGAAGATTCTGGAAGAGATGAAAAGGATCGACAAAGATCTGATTATTATAATGCTCACTGCGTATGGTGAAATAAAAGGTGCAGTCAGAGCAATGAAATTAGGGGCATATGATTATGTCACTAAACCTTTTGACAATGATGAGATGGCTCTAACAATAAAAAAGGCTCTTCAAATCCAATACTTAAGCAAGGAAGTAGAAAGTTTAAGAAAGAGATTAGGTGAAAAGACCCCTATCGAGGAGGTAATGGGAGACAGTCTCAAGATAAAGCAAGTGTTAAAGCAAGTTAAGATAATTGCACCTACAAATATGACCGTCATTTTGCAAGGCGAAAGTGGCACAGGAAAGGAATTAGTTGCACAGATGATTCACCAGGGAAGCATGCGTAAGGATAAGCCTTTTATTGCTATAGACTGCGGCGCCATTCCTGAGACATTAGTAGAGAGCGAGCTCTTTGGCTATGAAAAAGGGGCATTTACCGGGGCGGATAAGAGAAAAGAAGGTGAGTTTGAACGCGCCAATGGCGGCACCCTATTCTTGGATGAGATTACTAATCTACCGTTGACCGCGCAGGTAAAGCTGCTACGTGTAATTCAAGAGAGAAGATTACAGCATTTAGGAGGTAAGAGGGATATAACAGTAGATGTCAGAATTCTCGTTGCTACAAATACTAATCTTTCTGAGGCCGTGAGGGCTGGCAAATTTAGGGATGACTTATTTCACAGGTTAAATGAGTTTCATATAGACCTGCCTGCACTTAGGGAGCGAAAAGAAGACATTCCAATACTGGCACAACATTTCTTGCACGAGGCAAATCAGGAACTTAGCAAGATGATAAAGGGATTTTCTACCGAGGCAATGAAATCACTGCTCAAATATCATTGGCCAGGTAATGTAAGAGAGTTAAAGAATGTTATTAGAAAGGCAGTTCTTTTAACCGATTGCGAATATATTATCCCTGATCATATCTGTACAAATACAATCAAGCCGCAAGAGGAAATTGAGTTAACAAAAACTCCAGAAGAAGGAGCTTCACTCAGAGACGTAACCAACAAGATCCAGTCAGATTTGATCAGAAAAGCCCTTGAGCAAGTGGGTGGCAATAAGGTAAGGGCAGCAAAAATCCTTAATATAAATAGAAAGGCCTTGTACCGGAAAATGAAAAGCTTAGCCATGTGACACTTCCGCCCACTTCTGTCCCAAATATGCCTCATCATTTTAGGGTGGCTTCTTGCCTCATGAACCTATCTTAAGAATTCCTCATTCCCTATTCCTTCTTAACTAATTGTAATTCAATGCCTTACATGGATCTAAAGATATTTCATGTCTGGTGATAGCCTTTGGCACGATTAGCGCTTACTCCTTGATATATGGGCAAGATATTAGTCATCGATAATGATAGAGATATGTGTTGCGTGGTCTCTGATGTCTTGAAGGAAGAAAACCACACGGTAAATATCGCCCATGGTGGAGGATCTGCTCTCAGCAAAATAAAAAGACAACGATATGACTTAATGATTGTGGATTATAAACTGTTCGGGAAAAACGGGTTAACACTAATAGAAAAGGCGCGGCAAATAAGGCCCTCATTAATCACAATCATGATTTCTGCCTTTGGAAATGAGTCTGTAAGGTCCAGGGCAAGAAAATTAGGGGCTTATGATTTTTTAGATAAGCCTTTTGACATAAAGAGGCTGGCTAGAGTCGTGAAAAAAGCGTTAAGTAAAAGGGGGACGTGTCGATGAAGAAGAAAAAGACAGTGGGCGTTCTGCTCTTTTGCGTAATAACCTTTTTGGTTCTTCCCGTCTTTGCGCAAGAAGAGACAGCGGTTCAGCAAACAGGCATCCAGGCTATGGTAGGACCAGCGCAGAACTCGTTAGCCAAATTGGGTGGGTATTTACCAAATCTGGCCGGGGTGCTGTTGATCCTCATTATTGGTTCTTTAATTGCAGTAGGAATTGCGGCGTTGCTGGGATGGCTTTTTAAACTCATTCAACTGGAAAGCGGCGCTAAAAAGATCAAGATTCCAGAGGTGTTGAAAAAGGGTGGTATTGAAATATCTCTGAGCGAGTTGATTACCGAGATCATCTTTTTTCTCACCATCATTCTCACCTTAGTTACAGCATTGCAATTCTCCGGCTTGGACACCAGCGTGTTTATCAGCAAAATTCTTTCTTATATCCCCCATGTGATTGGTGCTGTTTTCATATTAGTTTTGGGAATACTTTTGGGGATATTTATTTCTGGGATAATCACGTTGGTGGGTGGAAACGTTAGAATTGCCTATGCAGATACGCTTGCCACTATCGCTAAGTACGCCATTATCATTGTTGCTGCATTGATTGCCTTGAATGAATTGGGGCTTAGCGTGATTTTAACAGACAAAACCAAGGACATCATTTTTGGCGGCATAGTGCTGGCATTTGCCCTTGCTTTTGCCCTAGGAGCGAAAGAAAGGGCGGGAAAATTCCTGAACAAGGTTTTTAAGGAATAAGCGTCACGCCAGAGGCGCATTTTCAACTTGGAGCCTTCGCTCGCTAATGCCGGCTTAGGATAAGAATTTCTCTGAAATATTTGAGGTTGACCGCTCCTCACGCCAGAGGCGCATTTTCAACTTCTTCTTGAAAAGCGGAATCTAAAAAGAAAGGGGTGACGAAACATGGCAGTAGAGAAGGCAATCGGCTCTTCCAGTCTGGTCGAAGTTATCGACCGAATTCTGGACAAGGGCGTAGTGGTTGATGCCTGGGTGAGAGTCTCTCTAGTGGGTATTGAGCTGCTCGCTATTGAGGCCAGAGTTGTTGCGGCATCAGTGGAGACGTACCTGAAGTATGCTGAAGCAATCGGCTTAACAGCCAGTGCAGCTGCCTAAGGTTCGGTCGGTAGCTAACCGGGATTCTTGCCGAATCATCCTTGCGTCCTCACACGGGATAAAAAGCATGGTTCGCCAAGCAATTCCTCCTTCAAGAAAATGGAGTAACTGAAAACAATGGCCTTAGCAGAAGATATGAGAAATATCGTTGAAAATATCGTTTCCTCTTATGAGACCAGGATCCAGAGTATTGGAGCCATCTTTGATACTACTCACCAACTTCTCGAAAGCTTCCAGGATTCCTTCCTTCATACAAAACAGGAACGAGACAGGATTAATGCAGAGTTGCGAGAGAGTCTCGCCAAGAATGAGTCTCTCAGAAGGAAGGATTTTGACAATATGATGCAAGATATTCTTCCAGCTCAGGCTGAGAGAGAACAGGAAGTGAGGGATTTGTTAAACAATTATCTTAATGACCAGAAAGAAATGGCGAAGGCTTTAAGGAAGAGCTTAGAGAAGTTTAAAGATTCCCTTGCCAAAAATGAAGCCAGAAGGGTCGTAGAATTCCAGAGCATGATTGAAGAAATCCTTGCTGAACAGGAGGTGAGAAAGAATGAAGTTACTTCAAGGCTAAAAGAGTTTCAAAAAGAACAGCAGGAGATTTAGTTATGAAAACAAGTGGCGAAGATGTTTTA
>CAYVXD010000013.1:35796-48817 GCA_964454265.1 uncultured Candidatus Sumerlaeota bacterium
CGAAAAGGCTCAAAGAGCTTCTGGCAAAAGGAAGGGAGCTGCGAATACGGGATCTTAAATTAATGCTCAAGGAATTCACGGCCCAGCAGAAAGAGCGAACAGTCCGCAGAAAAGGGAAGGTCAATAAAGTGCTTGCGGAGTTTAAGAAAGACAGATTAGAAGCGGCAAACGCCTGGCGGGCTATGTAAAAGAAGATGGCTCACAATAGGGCCAGCTCCCCCGAGGGTTTAAACATATATTCTCAGAAAAACAGTGGTAAAAAAGCGTTACTAGAAAACGCATAGAGCAGTGAAAGGAGGAGGCAAAAATGGCATTAGCTGCTGAAATGAAGGGACTATGTGACGACATCATCGCCTCGTATGATACGCGAGTAAAAGCGCTAGGAGACCTGACTACCGATGTTCACAAAACGCTCAAAGGATTTACGGCTGACAGGAAGAAGATGAGTGAACAGCAGGCCAAGGCATTGGCAAGTTTTATTGGGGACTTAACTAAAGATGTCGGCAACATGATAAAAGGCTTTCGGAAAGACCATAAGGCTATGGCTGGTGAACTGAAGGATAGCCTTAGGAAAAATGTTAAGGATATTGAGACTTATACGAAAAGCAAACTCAAGGAATTCAACGATGCACACGCCGGGATGAGCACAGCGCTTAAGAAAGACCTGGCCAAATATGTCTCGGGTATGGTCAGCGAAACCAGCAAGCTGCTCAGGGGTTTTGAGGATGAAAGAGAAAAGATGGCGGCTGAAATAGAAAAAATGGCAGCTCATTGGCAGACTCTAACTGCTACTATGGCCAAGAAAAGGGGAGGCAAGCCTGTTGTTGTCTCAGCTAAAGAAGAAGTGATGACGGTTGAGGAAGCCGTGGCCAAAAGAGGCAAGAAAAGAGGCAGGAAAAAGAAGAAGTAAAAGCTGACTAACCTCAGCCTTATAGGACGGATTAAACGTAAGTTCATTGGCTGAACTTACGCCCAGCTTTTTTCCGATACCAGGAAGCGGGATGCGATTTGCACTTTCCAGCTGCGTTCGCTTCGTCCATAACCGAGGTGCACATTTGGGAGGGGAAGACTATGAGTGAGATCACGTGTGCCTTTTGTAGAGGCATAGGAAAAGACCCCTTCAATCTGCTATCCGAGCTTGCCACCTGCCAGGTATGCGCAGGCACAGGTAAAGTCGAGATTATGGAGCCGGCGATCGCGTGCGCCTTTTGTAAAGGCACTGGCGTCTATCCCCATGGTGTCCGAGTGACCTGTACTGTATGCAATGGAAAGGGGATGGTTACAGTAAAAGGTAGCACTGATGAATGCCCTCACTGTAAAGGCACTGGCCAGGCACTAGACAGCGGCCTTCCCTGTCTAGAATGCGGAGGTAAAGGGGTGGTAACTAGAAAAGCAGCCTGACTTGCGGTAATAGGGTTCTTTTTGAACACAAAAAGAAAACAAGAATTTAACGAGAGAGGAGAAAGATAGAGATGATTAATGAGATGACTACAGTACTTGAACCGAGTCCTCTGCCAGACTTTGTGGAAACAAAATATATAAAGGATATTGCCAAAAGGGCTCTTTCCTATATTAAGGCTGGTTTTCCTGTTCACTTTAGAGGGACTTCTGGCACTGGCAAGACAACACTTGCCATGCACATAGCAAGCAAGATCAAAAGACCCGTGGTACTGATTCATGGAGATGAGGAGTTCACCACTTCTGATTTAGTGGGCGGTGAATACGGCTATAGGATTAGGAAAGTTGTTGATCGCTTTGTATCCCGAGTTTTGAAGTTGGAAGAGGATATGGTAAAACGTTGGGTGGATAATCGGTTAACCATAGCCTGTAAATACGGATTTACTTTAATATATGATGAGTTCACACGTTCACGGCCAGAGGCAAATAATATTCTCCTTTCTATTTTACAGGAGAAGATGATGGATTTGCCAGTAGGAAGAGGTGGAGAGGACCCGTATTTAAAGGTTGATCCGGATTTTACGGCTATTTTCACGAGCAACCCTGAGGAGTATGCAGGAGTTCATAGAAGTCAGGACGCTTTACGGGATAGAATGGTAACTATGGATTTAGACCACTTTGACTTCGATACAGAAGTCGCTATCACCCAGGCTAAATCCAAACTCTCTAGACCACATGCTGAAATGATAGTTGCTATTGTAAGGGGGTTGAGAGAATCCGGAAAATGTGAGTTCGCGCCCACCATCCGCGGCTGTATTATGATTGCCAAGACCCTTAAAGTTCAAGGTTTTACAGCTGTCAGCTCTAATGGTGCCTTTACGCAGATTTGTCAGGATATACTCGCTTCTGAGACAAGCAGAGTAGGTTCAAAGACCAACCAGACCAGGGTGAAAGAGATAGTTAAGGAGCTGATTAAAAAGTACAGTTAACCATCTAGGGAGGAAAGTCAAACGACTCTTATGCGAGCATTTTCTAAAGTAGATAAACGTGGGAACATAAAGATTCCTGCCAATATTCAGCGAGCTGCAAGCCTTAAACAAGGCGAATTGCTTGAGCTGAAGATTGTGGGGGCAACGAGAAAGAAGAACGTTTTGGTTTCGGCCAGAGGTAGTACGAGGTAGATCTCCAAATTTTTTCATGTAGGGGCGATAACAATGAGAGATGTGAACACTTTAAAAGGACTCCATTCAGCAAGAACTATACATAGCACAAGGAAACGTTCAATACCCAGAATTCAGAGCTCACCCTATTTAGATTTATATATGCTTAATAAAGAGAAAGAAAGGCTTGTGAAAGAAGATCAAAGACTATCTATGAGGAAGGATGCCATTAAAAAGCGCCTGGAAGAAATAGACCTGGAAATGAATAAGATAGAAGAATCTGGGGCAGCCGAGAGAGCCAATAGACAAGCGGGTTCTTTAGAACACGCTTCTACTGAAGGCAATGATATCAAAAAAGAATGGAAGAAGCTTCGTTTAAACTATTGATTTCTTAAAGCGAGTCGCATGCATTGGGAGACATTCAATTTTAAGGCCAGCAGGACCAGGCTAGGTCGAACAATAGGCCGTGTTCTAGAAGGCAGGAAGTTTACCTGTTCCTTATGTGCTGGTACAGGGATACTGCCCAGGAGCAAAGGCATAGAATGTCCAGTATGTAAAGGTGCGGGCATAATCAATTTACAGGGACCTGTAGTTGTATGTGCTTATTGTAAAGGCAGAGGCGACTATCCGGCCAGAACAAATATTACCTGTACCGTCTGTGGAGGGAAAGGCCTGGTTAGTATTACCGAGCCTGTTGAAATATGTAAACATTGCAGGGGAACCGGCGCAGAGCCAGAGAATAAACTTCCTTGCCTGGAATGCAGAGGTAAAGGTGTTGTTCCTCGTTTTGTTCCGGCTGAGTCTCACTCCGAGTAAAACGAGGGATTACGAAGTCAAAATGGATGATTAGAAAGGAGAAAAGATCATGAAAGTAGAAGAAGTAAATAAGGCAATCGTAGAGTTTTTGAAATCTACTGTTAATGCAAATGCTCGAGATGCGAAAGTAATAAAGGTGGAGAGGTCGCAAGATGGGTGGATAGGTGAGGCTGAAGTTTTTGAGGAGAGTGCATTTATTAAATCTTTAGGTCTACCTACAAAGGTTCAGGATAGAAATATCTATGAGATTAAATTAACTGATACCCTGGAAGTAATTTCTTATTCACGAAAACATGCATCTTTAGGGGTTGAAAATGGCTGATCAGATAGTTCATGCAGTTCAAGCAACAAATCTGGCGGATATATTAGAAAGGGTCTTAGATAAAGGTATAGTTATCGCTGGAGATATTAAGATTCAACTTGCTGACATTGATCTTCTCAACATCAAGATAAGGCTTTTGATTGCCTCCGTAGATAAAGCCATGGAAATGGGGATAAATTGGTGGCAACACGATTCTTATCTTTGCGCCAATTCGAAAGAGACGGAGCTAGAGCAAGAAAATCACTCTCTGAAGAAAGAGTTTAAATCGCTTAAGTCAAAAGTGGAGGACGTAATTTCAAAGTATAAGAGACAAGAATGATTTGAAATTCTCTGAGAGGCAATATCTTCGCAGTAACTATTAGCTGGAGGGGAAATGAGCTGGCGAGCGACGGAGTGCACCAATCAAAATGTAGCGCGAGTCCATGAAGTTTCTGCCAAGGATGTCTATACGTGTGGTATTTGCGGGGGCACAGGTCTTTTGTTTTCTAAAGTGGGCATAGAACACCCTGTTTGTTCAGGCGAAGGGAAAGCAAATATCCCGCACTTGGCTGTAATTTGTGCCTACTGTGATGGAACAGGCAAGAGGAATGAAAGGAGTGGCCTCCCTTGCCTGTATTGTTTATTTTGGGATAGATGCCGGGGACGCGACTATTAGGCAGGTTCAGCCCTGGCCTCTTTGTGGAGAAATATCGAGCAGGAGAATAAAGAGCTTTCTTCATTCAGGATAAAATTTCCTCCCTAAAAAGAGGAAGAGGCGGGTAGCTACTATGGGAAAAGAAAAAGAGAAAAAAGAAGATGAAGAATTGGATATTGATTTTGGCATAGGTAGATTAGGCCTGAGGGGTTTATTTCAAGGCATAGAGAACTTGGTAGATCTTGCAGCGAAATTGAAAGAGGCAGGCGGCGAAATCAAGAAAGAAGGCGAAATTGACTTAAGCCATCTTAAAGAAGGTATGAAGGGAGTTTTTGGTTTCTCAATAAAGACAGCGGTGGGAGGGAAGCCAGTAGTCGAGTCGTTTGGTAACATCAAAAGGACTCCTAGGGGCCCTACTGTTGAAGAAGAAAGAGAACCTATTATAGACATCTTTGACGAAGAAGGAGAAGAGGTTCGACTGTACGCTGAAATGCCAGGCGTCAATGAAGAAGATATAAAGCTGGATTTAAAAGAGGATATTCTTGATATTTCAGCGCAGACCGGAGACAGAAAATACCACAAAGAAGTTTTACTCCCGGCAAAAGTTGAACCTGAGAGCCTTACGTCGAGTTATAGAAATGGTATTTTGGAAATAATAACGAAGAAATGTTAAATTAAATGGCATTGGCCGACATAAGAGAAGATGGGTTAAAATTAATTCTATTCGGAGGGAAAGGCGGTGTGGGAAAGACGACCTGTGCCTCAAGCACAGGTCTTTATTTAGCTAAAGATTTTAAGACCCTGCTTGTTTCTACGGACCCAGCCCATTCGTTATCTGACAGTTTAGGGCAAAACATTGGTGACGAGATTAGCGAAATAAAAGGAATAAGAAACTTAAGCGCTGTTGAAGCAAGCGCGGAAAAGGCCCTTTCAAGATTCAAAATAGAATACGAAGATGAGATAAAAAAGATTTTAGATACCTCTACTTATTTGGACCAGGAAGATATTGACTCTGTCTTTGACTTGCCTATTCCAGGTCTGGATGAGGTAATGGGATTCAAGACGATCATTGATCTTATTGATGAGGCGGAGTTCGACAAATACATTGTTGATACGGCGCCTACCGGCCACGCGCTGAGACTTCTGGCCTTGCCGGATCTGCTTGATGACTGGATCAAAGTGGTGGCGAAGATGAGATGGAAGTATCGGTATATGATCGACAGATTTGCCGGAAGGTACAACCCGGACGAAGGCGATGACTTTTTGCTGACTATGAAGAAGACGGTAAAGAGGATAGAAGGCCTACTTCGCGATAAAAAAAGATGCGAATTCATAGCAGTTACAATCCCAGAAGAAATGGCCATTTTGGAGACTGACAGACTGATTAACAGTTTAGGCAGCTATGGGATGAAGGTGAAACGGCTCATTATTAATAATGTATTAGAATCAAGAGATTGTGCATTTTGCCGAGAAAGAAAAAAGGAACAAGAGAAATATATCGGCAAGATAAGAAGGAAATTCAGCAGCCTCCAGATAACAATTACTCCATTACAACCTAGAGAGGTTAGAGGGATACAAGACCTGGAGAATTTCAAAGAGCTGCTATTTGGGTAATTATGACGAAGAAAGATGACAATGCAATGACATTGAAAGTGCAAGAAGCTTTGTCAAAGGATGTGGGCAGGGCAATTGCAAGGATAGACCCTGAAGATATGAAAAGTTTAGGGCTCGAAGTGGGAGAAATAATAGAGATTGGAGGTAAAAGAAAGACGGCGGCGAAGGTAATGCCCTGTTATGCTGAAGATAGAGGGAAGAAGATTATTCAGATGGACGGGATCTCAAGAGAGAATGCCCAAATCGGTTTGGATGAAAAGGCAAAGATTCGTAAAGTTGGTCATAGACCCGCTAATAAAATCAAGCTCTCACCATTAACTGCATCACACCTGGTTCAAAGAGATAAGGATGCCAAATATATCGGCTCTCTCATTGCAGGGATCCCTGTTTCCACCGGTGATAGGGTTAGAGCTACGCTTTTTGGATCAAGATCCTGCGATTTTAAGGTAGTAGGTACTATCCCTGATGGGGTGGTATTGGTAAGTCCAACCACCATAGTGAGGATGGAGACAAAGAAATTAGGTGAAAGGGGTCCAGCCAAAGTTGCATATGAAGATATTGGCGGACTCGGCACACAAATTCAAAGAATCAGAGAAATGATAGAACTTCCTCTACGATATCCTGAAGTTTTTGAGAGACTGGGAATCGATGCGCCGAAAGGTGTTTTTCTCTACGGACCACCGGGGACGGGAAAGACTTTAATTGCTCGAGCCGTGGCGAATGAAACGGACGCTTATTTTACTCATATATCAGGCCCTGAGATTATGGGCAAGTTCTACGGTGAAAGCGAGGCGCGTTTAAGAAGCGTATTTGAGGATGCCCAGAAACATGCGCCCGCTATAATCTTTATCGATGAGATAGATGCCATTGCCCCTAAAAGAGAAGAGATGGGCGGGGAGAAACAGGTTGAAAGACGTGTTGTGGCTCAGCTTTTAGCGCTGCTAGATGGATTAGAATCTCGAGGGGAGGTAGTGATAATAGGAGCGACTAATATTCCTAATACTATAGACCCAGCCTTAAGAAGACCAGGACGGTTTGATAGAGAAATAGCCATCCCTATACCGGATAGGAATGGAAGATTAGAGATCTTACAGATTCATACCAGAGGCATGCCTCTTGCAGAAGACGTCAGCGTAGAAAAACTAGCTGAAATAACTCATGGCTTTGTAGGAGCAGATTTAGAGGCCTTGGCAAGAGAAGCAGCTATGTCGGCTTTAAGGAAGATATTACCTAAAATAGATTTTGAATTGGCCGATATCCCATATGAGACTTTGATGAAGTTAGAAGTGACAATGGATAATTTTCTGGAGGCAATGAGGGAGGTCGAGCCATCGGCGATTAGAGAAGTGTTTGTAGAAGTCCCGGATGTGAAATGGAGTGATGTGGGCGGCCTCGATGATATCAAGGAAGAGCTAAGAGAGGCGATAGAATGGCCGCTTGAATATTCAGATGTTTTTAAGAAAGCAAGTACTCATCCTCCCAAAGGGATTTTGCTCTATGGATTACCTGGCACAGGGAAGACACTCCTGGCCAAGGCAGTGGCTAATGAAAGCGGGGTTAATTTTATATCCATTAAAGGTCCACAACTTATTAGCCGTTATGTTGGAGAATCAGAGCGAGGGGTGAGGGAGATATTCAAGAAGGCGAAGCAAGCTGCGCCAACAATACTTTTTCTGGATGAAATAGATAGCCTTGTTCCAATAAGAGGCTCAAGTTCTACAAGCGGTCATGTGACAGAGAGGGTAATAAGCCAATTTTTAACGGAAATGGATGGGATTGAGGAGCTTAAAGGGGTCGTTGTTTTAGCAGCTACTAACAGATTAGATTTAATTGACCCAGCATTACTAAGAAGTGGAAGATTGGACCTTTTGCTCGAGTTGCCTGCACCAGATGAAAAAGCCAGGGAGGAGGTATTCAAAATCCATACTCGCAATAAGCCGCTTGCCAAGGATGTTGATTTGAAAAGCCTGGCCAAGGAGACTGAAGGTAAAGTAGGCTCTGACATTGAATTTATCTGCCGAAAGGCCTCTATGTTTGCGATAAGAGAATTTATAGAAAATCCAAAGGAGAAAAGCGGACCTATTATCAGAAGAACGCATTTTGAAGAGGCCATTAAGCTATTAGAAAAAAGAACACACGAATGAAGATCCTCGGCCACAAAATTAGAGGTAAAAGGGCTTTCGGCCTATCTTGATTGTCAGTAAGAAAGGAGGAGAGATGCAATTTTTAGGATTTGTCCTATGACTTGAGTAGGGCGCTGTATGCAATAAAGTTAAGAACTTCTTCTTTGCCTTTGTCCTGAAAGTGCCTTAGGGGAGGGCATGGTGTTGCCTCCCCTAAGGTGAAAAGGTGTGCCATAATGGATAGAATAGGAAAATATATTTACGGAATTATAACTTCTAATGGAAAAGAGCTTTTTGGCTCTTGTATGCCAGCCGAAGCATCGGTGCAGGCAGGAGCGATTACAGCCTGTGAAGAAGCTCTCTCGATTAGAGGTGCCTCGGACGCTCCTGGAGAGTGCAAAACTCCTGGGGCCGTTTATACTATTCCATATCAGGATATCTCGGCTGTGGTTAGCGACTCAGAGATAGCTGATTATGGCCTTTTACTTAAGGATGAAGTAGCCAGGCGGTTAATTAAACATCAGCGGGTAATTGAAAAGGTTATGGAGAACTTTATGATTATTCCGATGCGGTTAGGAACTTTTGCTTACGATGCAGATGAGGTGGTCCGTATTTTGGCTCAAGGCTATATAATAACTAAAGGCATATTTAATAAGGTATTTGATAAAATAGAGATTGATGTAGTTGCGGTGTGGAATGATTTCAATTCAGTCCTTCAAGAGGTAGTAGAAGAGAAAGAAATTAAGGAATTAAAAGGCAGACTCTTAGCTAATCCTAATGGGATAACGAAAGATGACCAGATGAAAGTGGGGATGATGGTTAAAAATCACCTGGATAAGAAAAGAGAAAAATGTGCTTTTGAGATACAAAGTGTTCTAAAGACTATTAGCCATGATTTTAGGGTACATGAGCTTATGAATGATAGAATGGTTATTAATATGGCCTTTTTGATAAGTAAGGCCAAGGGTGAAGATTTCGATAGGAAAGTAGAAGAGCTAAATACTGCATTTGCTGATAAGTTAAATTTTAGATGTGTTGGGCCGCTTCCGCCTTATAGTTTTTACACGCTGGAGATAAAGAAGATGCAAATTGAAGAAATGGATTGGGCGAGAAAGAAACTCGGTTTAAATGATGCTACAAGTAAAGCTGAAATTAAGAAAGCCTATCAGAGGCTAGCCTTTACTTCTCATCCTGATAAAAACTCACATATGCCAGGAACAGAAAGAGAATTTGATGATGTTAATAAGGCTTACAGGATACTAATTGACTATTGTGAGGCTTGTGAACAGGTAAGCCAGCAAGATAGTTTTTCTCTTAGTGCGGAGGGATTCAAAAAGAACGCAATTTTGGTTACAGTGAGAGAATAGTATGCACAAAGAAGGAAAGTATGTTTATTGTATTATTGGCACAAAGCAGGAAAGAAATTTTGGACCTATAGGCATAGGTAGAAGAGGTGATGAGGTCTTAACTATTGGCTATGATGACCTAAGCATGGTTGTAAGCAATCATCCTATGGCCAAACTTGTTGTTAACTTGGAAAATATATTAGCCCATGAGAAGATAACTGAGGAGGTAATGAGAGAATTTGACAGTGTTCTTCCAGTTCGATTTGGAACTATTGCGTCCAGCGCGGATGAGATAAGAAATCTTTTAGGTAGAAGGTTTAGAGAATTTAAGAATTCTCTTAGAGATATGGATCACAAAGTAGAATTAGGTGTTAAGGGTTTATGGAAAAATATGGATGAGATTTTTAAAGAGATCGTTGAAGTGAGCAAAGGAATTAAGACGGCGAAAGAAAAAATTCTGAACGATACCGGCAAGAAGAACACCGAGGCTAAAAGGGAAGTAGGCAAGATGGTTGAGCAGGCTTTGGCAAGGAAAAAGGAAAAGGAAGCCGAGAAAATAGTGCGTGCGCTACGAAGAACATCCTTTGATTATAAGCTTAACAAAACAATTGATGATGAGATGTTCATGAATGCTGCCTTTTTGGTTGATAAAGGAAGAGAAAAAGAATTTGACAATATTATGGATGATTTAAGTGAGCAATACAAGGAGAGAATATTGTTTATGTATGCAGGTCCTTTGCCTGTATTTAATTTTGTCAATATTACGATATATCCAGAGGAATGGGAAAAATAAAGTGGCCTTCAGTGGGACAGAAGCAGAAATCATAAATAGCGTTGCCCGATTAAGAAAAGCAACCAAGCACCAGATAAAAAGAGCGGTGGGTTTTTCATTAGAGTATGTAGGTTTCTTATGTCGGTATTTAGTTAGGAAAGGGTATTTAGTATTTCATAATAGGCATTATTCTTTGGCAAATGCAGGAATAGGAACATTACTGACAGAAGAAGTGCCCAAGATTGATAGAAAGTTAATGAATGAGATAGCAAAAGAAGTAGCTGCGAAGATTGGCGGCGAGTTAAAAAGGACAATAGAAGGCACACAGATTAATGGAATACGTTATAAAGAATATAAAGCAGCAGTTCAATAAGGCAAGGGGAATGCCGCGGATACAGAAGCCAATTAAGATAGTGCTATCCGGAGGGACATCTTTGCCAAAAGGTTTTGCCCAGAGATTTAAAAAGATCTTGGATCGGTTGAGTCTGCCTGTTCCAGTTGGAGAAGTGAGGATGGCGTCTCAGCCTCTGAAAAGTGTAGCGAAAGGAGCATTAGTGGCAGCTAGTGCTGATGGAGGCAAGAAATAGATGGAAGTGGCCTTAAAAGAAGGTAAGTATATATACTGCATAATAGAGTCAAATCAATCTCAATCATTTGGCCCATTGGGCATTGGCGGAAGAGGTGATCAATTATATACTATCTGCTTTAATGGTATTGCCGCAGTGGTGAGCAATGCTCCGATTAAAAAATATCCCATCTCAAGAGAAAATACCCTTGGCCATGAGAAGGCAATTGAGGAGGTAATGAAAGAACATACAGTTTTACCAGTTAGATTTGCTACAATTGCCGAAGACGAAGGGAAGGTTAAGAAGATATTAGAAAAAGAGCACGACAGATTTAAAGGTCTGTTAGATAAGATGAGAGACAAGAAAGAGCTGGGGCTTAAAGCAATATTTAGAGAAGATGTTGTTTATAAGGATATTTTGGAAAGATACGAAGATATAAGGGTGTTAAAGGAAAAAACAGCCGGATTGCCTTCTGATAAGACGTATTATCAACGTATGGAAATAGGAAGAATGGTGGAGGCTGCTCTGCAAAAAGAGAAAGAGATTTATAAAGGGGATATATTAAATACTTTATCGCCGTTGGCAGTGGAAGTTAAGACCACCGATACCTATTACGAGCTGATGATTATAAATGCCGCCTTCTTGGTGGAAGAACACAGAGAGGCAGAGTTTGATCAAGATGTGGAGGGACTTGCGGACAAGTATGTCGAAAAGGTTAGATTCAAGTATGTAGGCACGCTGCCAGCATTTAATTTTGTTAATCTGCTTATCAGGACAGAGGAATATTAAGATGCTCTTAATTGACGATATATTGCTTGCCCCACTAAAGGCTGTCGTTTGGATGGGGAAGAAAATTAATGAGGTGGTGGAGAAGGAAGTGTCAGATGAGGGGCGAATAAAAGAGAAGCTCATGGAATTGCAATTACGGTTTGAATTGGATGAAATAAGTGAGCAAGAATATGATAAACAAGAGAAAGAGATTTTAGCGCAATTGGATGCTATTAGAAAGGCCAAAGAGGAGGTTTGAAACTGGTTAATATAGAAGAAGCCGGAAAAGCAACAGGTGCGGAGTTTTTGAAAAGACCTTTGGGGTAAAAGAGATAAAGGTCATTAAGGCAATACAGATTGGCAATGGCTGGGAGAATGAAGCAGAAGTATATGAAGAGAGCTATTAAAAGGCCCCTGAATTGTCAACTGGAGTGCAGGGCGGGAATACCTATTAGGTGAAACTAAACGATGGATTAGAAGTTGAAACCTATGGGTTTGATGGGATTCAGCAAGATTTCTAATGGGGTGAATATGGAAGTAGCAAAGAAAGACCTCATCTATTTGTATTGTGTCACAAATAAGGTACCCAAGTTGAAAGAGGTAGAAGATTTGGTCGATGAACTTAGTTTTGTTCATCACTGCGGTCTTTATGCTGTGGTTAGCAAAGTCTTAGGATGTGAGTTTAGCGAGGAAAATCTAAAGAAGAATTTATGTGATATAGAGTGGGTAAAGCTTAAAGCAAGTATACACGAGAAGATAATAGAAGGGGTTATGAGAAATAGCTGTGTAGTTCCTTTTAAGTTCGCAACTTTATTCAATACCAAGGATAACTTGAAAGCGTGCATGAAGGAACATGAGGAAGAACTGAAAGAGAATTTAAACAACTTAGAGGGCAAGGAGGAGTGGGGGGTAAAGATTTACTGTGACGCGGAAAAGTTAGAAGAAAGCCTCGTACAGGAAGATGAAGAGATCTTAAAGATCCATAAGGAAATTAGTTCTTCTACGCCTGGGAAGGCCTTTTTCTTGAAGAAGAAAGAGGAAGAGTTACTGAATATAGCAGTAAATAAGAGGATCAATGAATATGGTCAAGATAGTTTTGCTAGGCTTCGAGAACAGAGTCTTCAAACGCGTTTCAATAAATTATTGCCAAAAGAAGTGACTGAAAGAAAGGATGATATGGTTCTGAATTCTGCCTTTTTAGTTGAGAAGGAGAAGGTGAGTGCATTTATGAGCACGGTAGGTGTTCTGAAAGCACAACATGAGTTCAGCGGGCTATTCTTTGATTGCACCGGTCCTTGGCCACCTTACAATTTCTGTGATTTTTCAAGAGAAAAAGCACAAAATGGATAATGTCATTACAAAATCAAAGGATGTAACCCTTTTGGAAATTTTGGATAGGGTTTTAAATAAAGGCGTAGTTATATCCGGGGATATAGTCATTTCCGTGGCTGATGTGGATCTTATATATTTAGGCTTAAAGGTATTGCTAAGTTCAGTGGAAA
>CAYVXD010000014.1:0-14593 GCA_964454265.1 uncultured Candidatus Sumerlaeota bacterium
ATGCGGTCAATTGAGCGGTAGAGGCGGTCGAGTTTTTCGGTGCGGTTTATGTCAAGCAAATCTACTTGCCATCCGTCAGAGAGAAGGTTGGTTGCAGAGATGCCAATCAGGCGGATTCTGACCCTGCGGGTATAGGCTTTGAGGAGCAGGGTTTTTGCCACGCGGAAGATTTCTGTATCGTACCACGTTGCATCTCTGAGTGTTATAGATCGGGTGAGTGTTTTGAAGTCGGAGTAGCGGAGTTTTAGTGTCAAGGTTCTAGCCTTTGCATTCATCTCGCGCAGGCTTTGTCCCACATCCTCGCACAGATATGATAGCATAGCGCATACGGTCGGCAGGTGGCAGGTGTCTTGCTGGAAGGTATGCTCGCGTCCAACAGACTGCGCTGGCCGGGTGGGTTCCACAGGCGATTCATCAATCCCCATCGAGCGTTCGTAGAGGAGGGCGCCTGTTGTGCCGAAGACTCCCTGCAGGGCCTCTTCGCCCAGGCGGGTGAGGTCGCCGATAGTGGTGAGTCCGAAGCGTTCCAGACGTTTGGCGCAGTGCTTGCCGATGCCGGGGAGCTTGCGCAGGGGTAGCGGAGCGAGAAACGCGCGTTCGTAGCCTGGGCGGACGACTATCAAGCCGTTGGGCTTGGCGCACCCGGAGGCGACTTTGGCGAGCAGCTTGTTGGTAGCCAAGCCGAGGGAAGCGGGAAGGCGAAGTTCTGCGGTGATCTGGTGATGAATCTTTTCCGCAGTGACGGGCGCAGGGCCATGGAGGCGGTGCGTGCCCGAGAGATCAATGTAGGCTTCTTCGAGTGAGCCCATTTCAACGAGGGGGCTGTAGCGGTTGAGGATCGCCCGGAGGCGATGGGAGTAGGTGGTGTAGTGCTCGGGGTGGCCGCGCAGAAAGACTGCGTGCGGGCAGAGCCGATAGGCGTGGGCAATGGGCATGCCAGAGTAGATCCCGTAGGCGCGTGCTTCGTAGGAGGCAGCAGCAACCACGCCGCGGCCTCTGGGATCAGCGCCGACAATGACAGGCTTGCCCACGAGGCTCGGGTCAAGCAGGCGCTCGACTGAGACAAAGAAGGTGTCCATATCAACATGGAGAATCTGGCGCTGAATCGGAATCATTGAATTTCCTCATTTCTCCGCCAAACAAAAGACAGCTGGCATATAGGAGAAGAAAATACGAAAGTCAAGGGTGGTTTTTGGTTTTTAAAAATATAACTTTATTTCTGTCAATATAATGTACCAATGGCCTACACTACCCCAACATATTGCAATTTGCAACATCCACCCGGATAGCCTGTCGTCACGACAGGACCGCTTGAATAAAGAGAGAGCTAAAAGCATCACTCATCTCGACTGGCTGGCAATTAGACAGGGTATTGAGGTACACATCATTTTTGTTCGTAGTGGTTATTCCCGAAAAACAGGGGAGATGTGCGTCTCCGCTTCGCTCTTTTGTGGCAGGTCTTGCTTTTCTCAGTAGCTCACGCAAAGGCGCAAAGACGCAAAGAAAAGCATGGCTTAAGATTGCACAATTTGTTGTAATCTCTTGGCGACTTTGTGCGAGATTTTTGCCCTCAACTTTTCCAAACAAATAGAGGGGGCGTATGGCAATACGCCCCCCGCAATTGGACAATACTGCAAGGAGTTTAGATATTGACACGTGGAAGCAGATTCACTAATGAGTTTTCTTGTGGTGGTGGCGCTCAATGGTATCTCGACTTTGCCGTCGGCATAGTGATACAATCGGGGGTAGGCATCACCTCCGCCGCTTGCCATGCAATTCGAGTTTAGGAGAATAGCACTATGATGAAAGCGCAAACCGTTTTTATCGTCATGGGATGTATACTTATTCTGTTTACTGCACTGCATTGTGCGACGGTAGTGCGGACGATCACCAGTATTAATCTTCTGAGTGATGATGAAGAGGCGCAGCTGGGTGAGCAGATGGTTGTGGAGATCGAGTCGAAAGAGCAGGTAGTCCAAGATCCGCAGGTGATGGATTATATAGGCCGGCATGGTCGAGCGGCGTCGGGTTATTTGCCACCGCGGAGTTTCGGCTACACGTTCAAGGTACTCGCGGGGCCGGAGATCAATGCGTTTGCGACACCCGGGGGTCACTGCTATGTCTACTCGGGTCTGATCAAGTTTGCGGACAACGAAGCGGGACTGGTTGGCGTGGTTGGCCACGAGTGTGCACACGTGGCAGCGGAGCACATTGGAAAGCAGCTGACAAAGCAGTACACGTACCAAGTAATAGCGAGCGCGGTGCTGGGGAATGATCCATCTACGGTGGAGAAGATAGCTTCGGCCATGCTCGGAACAGGGGTGGGGATGCACTTCAGCCGGCAGGATGAGTATGAAGCAGACAGGCTGGGAGTAGAGGCGATGGTTAATGCGGGCTACGACCCGCGGGGGATGATAGACTTTTTCGACAAACTTGATCGCACACACGAGAGCAGCGGTGGGTTTATCAGCAAGTACTTTTCCACGCATCCGGCTACGCAAGATCGTATTGCGGCGATTCGGGAGCAGATTGCGGGGTACACTCTGCCGCCGAATCTGATCAGTGACTCACCGGAGTTCCACACCATCCAACAGAGCTTGCCGTAGAAATTTCCAGATAAACACTTGTACGCCTGTGGCGAATTAACCTAGCGAACCGGGCGCAGGAGCTGGCGGCCTGCGCAGCCCGGGAAAAAGTGTGAAAGTTTTATCTCTGATTGGGCGGCCGGAGTCCCACAATATCCTGTGCTTTGGGCACGAATAGATGACTGGCGCGTATTTCTGATTATTATTCCTTAGCTCCGGCATCTTTGAAGAATTGAACTATTTTAGTGTAGCCTCCTGTTTGCGCACGCATCAAGGCTGTCGTGCCATCGTTTGTTTTCGCATTCACATCAGCGCCTTTGGTAAGCAAGGCTTGCACGGTTTCGGTGTGGCCAAAGGCCGCCGCAAGCATCAAGGCTGTCACGCCATTGTTGTCTTTTGCATTCACGTCCGCGCCTCTGGTAAGCAAAGCTTGCACGGTGTCTGTGTGGCCCTTGACCGCCGCAGCTATCAAGGCTGTCACGCCATCGTTGTTTTTCGCATTCACGTCCGCACCTTTGGCAAGTAGGACTTGCGCGGTGTCGGTGTGGCCTTCTTGTGCCGCAAGCATCAAGGCTGTCATGCCATCGTTGTTTATCGCATCAGGGTTCATCCCTGCATCTAAAAATAAACGTACCGCAACAGTATTACCTTTTTCTGCGCATCTGAGAAAAGCCTGCTCATTATATTGGATGTTCATCTGCGCTAATTTTTTGCGGGCACCTTCCGGGCTTTTACCGCAGGCTGTGAACGAAATCAGCAACAAAAGCGAAAGCAATAAGATAAGCATTGGTTTGTGGAACATAATTTCCCCTCCTTTAAATCTCATTTATTTCTGTGAATTCCGTATCGAAAGAGGGGGGTATGTCAATAATAATAGGTTATACGCGTTTGCAAAATAAATTACCGAAAATCAAAAAAGAGAAAGGGCGAACATCCGCCACGGCGGATTCGCCCCTACGGAGTGATTTGCCCGAAACCTGGCGATTCCATTTAGTAGCGGTAGAAAGGGATGCGCATGACGTAGTGGCAGACCCGTGTGTCTGCCCCATTGATGTTTGATGCGAATTGCGGATATTTAATATTAAAAACGGTATATAGCGTTTGTGTATGTGTGCAAAGTTAATGAAGGTGTTTTATCTGTAAGATGGTAAATGGCTAAATGGATAGGAGTTAATCGTGGAAGATATATTTGCGGAAGTTCTGGGAGGTATAGTGCTGAGAGTGGGCGACGTAGTGTTGAGCGTGAGTGAGGAGTGCGGCCTTTTCGTCGGTTGTGAGAGTGCGGATGACCTTTGCCGGGACACCTAGTGCGAGGACGCCGGGAGTTTGGATATTTTCTAATCCAACCGCATAGCGGTTGCACTGCTCAGCCGCGGGTTGTTCGCCACGGCGAACTACCCGTGGTCTAGAGGTCAAAAAATTGAACCCCAGCGGGGTTCAACAAAAATCAATCTAAGAAATAACGTTTGTCAAATTTCACTCCGTGTTTCTTTAGCAGCTTCCGGTATTCATCTTCGCATCTCATCTTTTGATGATGTTTTTCCTGCTCGGTTATATAGGTAACGATTTTATCCAAGTCCCAAAAACTTACAGAAAATGCTCCATATCCTATCTGCCAGCTAAATTTACCGTATGCCACTCCTTTCTCTTTAAGCCACTTCGATGATGTTCGTTTAATTTCCTTAACCAAATCGCCAGTTAAAATCGTGCTTCTTTTATGCAGGAGTATATGAACATGATCCCAAAATCCTCCTACAATCAATGGCTGACATCTCTGATTTTTAATTGCACCGGCAATATATGCGAATAGCTCTTTCCTGATTTGTGGGGTAAGAACGCGAATGCGATTCTTGGTGCTAAAAACAATATGTTCATAAACTGAATAATAGGTATTTGCCAATTATAATGTCCTTTTTATACAACCCCGCTGGGGTTGGAATATTTGGGTGTGCATTTTAACCACGGGTAGTTCGCCGTGGCGAACAACCCGTGCCTGTGAAATCATACTGCTACGCAGTAAAAAAATTGTTAAGAAATCGTTCAAGGTGTCGAAACACGTCTTTTTTACGGGATTTCCCCGCATAATGTACTCTTCCGCCTGCCATGGTCCGCCTCAGGCGGACGAAGAATCTTGCATAAGAATCTTTTGTTGTCATATTTACGAAATTTTAACTAAGTTAACGACGGTGTTTTTGGTAAGAAAGCAGATATACGAATGTTTAGTCAAGTTTTGGTTTCCTTATGGTGAAGGGGGTGGGGCGGCAAGGATCTGCTGTTCGAGTATGCGCAGATTGTGGAGTGCGTCCTTGTTCCCAGGGTCAATGCGGAGCACCCGAATCCAGAGTTCTCTGGCCTCGGCATATTTTTTTAGCTTGGCATAGGTGAGGCCCATATTGAGCAGGGCGTCTACGTTGGTCTCATCCCGGAGGAGGAGCTGGCCGAAGGTGTCGAGGGCTGCCTGATAGTAGCCAGGTGCTGTTTCGCCCAGATCGTCGTAGAGGTTACCGAGGAAGAGGTAAGCTTCGGTGTAGCGCGGGTCGCGACGGATGGCTTCGCGGAATGCCTGGATGGCATGTTCGGTGTGATTCATGTGCCGGAGTGCGATGCCTTGAAAGAGGAAGGCCTCAACGTAGTCCGGGTTGATGGAGATGACCTGACTGCTGAGCGTGAGGACTCGGTCGAAGTGCTCGTTATGATTCACGTAGAGGCGCATGAGGCCGACGCGGGCGGAGATGATTTCGGGGCGCAGCTTGATGGCCTGCACGTAAGCCTCTTCGGCAAGGGGAAGTTCGCCCTGTGCAGCGTAGATGTCGCCTTCGAGGGCGAATGCATCAGCTGACTGCGGTGACACGGTGTGGAATTTTTCAATTACTTCCAGTGCCTCGTCGTAGCGGCCTTCCCCGCTTTGTTGGGCAAGCCCGATCAGGGCGCGTGCGTACGTTTTCAGCTGAGTGGGATACAGGGTGTCGTAACGGCGTTTCATTGCGGGACGCAAAACGTCTCGTGCCTCTGCATAGCGATTCTGAGGGGGGCTGACCAAAGCTTCGGCATAGAGGGTCAGAGCCTGGGGATTATACGGATTTTTTTCTACGGCGTCTTTCCAGAGCGCATAATCACTTTTCCAGACGAGCGACCGCTGGACAGTTTTGACAGCATAGCCGACGATGAGCAGGATGATGAGCACCAGGGTTGTGAATTCAATAAACAGGCTGGCTTTGCGGCCTTCACGAAACAAACTCTGCACGATAAGGCCGATGAGCAGACTAAAGCCGATGGATGGGAGGTAGAGGAAGCGTTCCGCGAGCCAGATGCCGAGCGGGAAAATGTTTAATACTGGCAGAAGCGTGAGCTCGAACCATAAGAGGGCGAGAAAGTAAGGGCTCTTGCGCAGGAAGAGTATCAGGTTGATGAGGAGCAGGGCTAGGATACCTGCAGTTGAAAGGAGAAACAGGGGATTCCAGATGGCCGTCACAATAGGGAAAAAGTTTGTATAGTCGCAGAGCATACTGGTGGGGAGCAGGGTAAGTTTGATATAGTAGATGAAGACGGAAGCCATGGTGAGTAGAGTTGTGGTGAAGTCGTGGGTTGGATAGGGAGGCATGGTGATGCCTTTGATGAGAGTAAAGCGGATCCAGAGGTAGGCCGAGGCGATGATGAGCAAGGGTAGGAGGCTGAGGATGAGGCGCAGAGCATGGTGGGCGATGTAGGTGCGAAGGGAGTGGCGCGTGGCGAAGTAATCGAGTGCAAGGAGGAAGGCAGGAAGTACGATGATCACTTCCTTTGCCAGCAGGCCGAGGGCGAAGCATAGCGCGGTGAGGAGCAGCCAGGGAAGGCGCGAAGCCAGAGTCTCCGCATTTTCCCCATCATCCGCCGATTTTTCAACTCGCCCCAGAGATTGGCGTGGGCGAGCAGGTCGTAAGGTGACGGTGTAGCAGAGTGTGGCGAGCAGAAAGAAGGTGGTGGCGAGCAGATCGGTTTTCCCGGAGATGAAGCAGATGGATTCTGTGTGAATCGGGTGAAGGGCAAAGACGAGCGAGGCCAGCAGCAATGCGAGGCGAGGCAAGGCAAAGTAGCGCGCAAACAGGAGATAAACCAGAATGCAGTTCAGGAGATGGATCAGAACGTTGGTGAGGTGATAGAAAAATGGTTTTACACCAAACAGGGCGTAGGAGATGACATTAGTGACGGTGATGAGCGGGCGGTAATAGGTGATACTTGCAAACTCGCCTTTGTTGAAGAAGAATTCGGCAGCAAAGGCGGATCGCAGGCCGTCGAGGCGTTTGATTTCGGGATTGTGGAGAATCAGGAGCCCGTCATCCCAGACAAAGCCGTTGCATAGTGACATGGCATAGACTACGATGGTGAGAATCAGGATGAGCAAGAGTGGGCGGAGCGTATGGGACATGAGTCAGTGTGCTCGCAACGGGACCAGAAAGCTCGATATCGCGTTATTGTCTACGCTATTGGTGGCACGGTGATTTAAAAGTACGTCATAAGAAGAAATATGGCTCTTTTTCAAATGAGTGAGCATTTTAGTCAAGAAATGATCCCCCTCACCTCCATCCTCTCCCGCAAGGGGAGAGGAAGCAAGGTTGGGCAATGACTGGAGATGGCGAATAGCAAAGAGCACCCTGTCAATTTACGCTATCTTATTCAAGAAACCTGCAAGCATTAAAAGCAAAATGCATTTGGGGAAGACGTCGTATTAGAAGCCTACAAATACACAACTTGCTCTTTGACATATGACTATTCTTGCTGACCTATCTGGCAAGGAGCCAGAGATATTAAACCACTACGGCACTACGTCCACTACGTCAAAAATTAATGTTCCTCATAAATTATTGTACTCCACAAATAAAAGGCAGAAAACAACACAGGAATTCTCAAGTGTTCATCTGCATTCATCTGTGGTTTAGTTATATGAGTTATTATTGCAGCCACAGATACACACAGATATATGTGGATTCAGCGGTTAAAAAACGTACATCTCGATCGCCTTGCCTGATCACAGGTCTGACAGTGTGTTCTGAGATTGTCAATCTGTGTCTTGCTATGAAGGGCATCCGGGGTGCGCAGCGTCGCATGAAATTGCGTGAGTTCCTGGATGCGAGCGGCGAGTTCTGTTTCTATCTTCCCCAGGGCGCGTTGGTCAAATGCTTTCGTATAGGGTTGGGCGATGTGAGTGAAGTACAGGTGCGCTTGATAAGAATCCTGGGCAGGGTAGAGCCGACTGACAAAGAGCGCATAGAGCTCGAGCTGAAGATTGTAGGGGGCTGCGGCACGTTCGAGTTCTTTGGGCTGAATTACGTCAGTTTTGAAGTCTACCACTTCCCAGTGGCTATGGGGATTCTGGAAAAGGAGATCAGCTTTGCCTCTGATGACCGCTGTGCGATTGACCATGAGCTGGAAGCCGGCTTCATGCAGGCGATGAGATGAAGCGAGAATAGTGCGACCGAGAGGCGACTGCTCAAAGCGGTTCAGCGCATCGAGAATAAGCGAGGACAGTGCAGAGCGCTCTTGTTCCGGAAGATCAGGGTAGGAGGCCAGCATGTTGCGGATGTAGGCTGAGCGGTCGCGCATGGCAGGCAGATGCATTGCCTCGAAGGCCTGGTGTACCAGCGTGCCACGGAGCATAGCAGAAAGACGGCTGCGCTGAGCTTCCTGATCAGGAGTTTCAGTTGCTGCTGCGCTTATGATACTGTCGCTGGCACCGAGCACGTACTTGAAATAGTAGTTCAGGGGGCAGTGTGAGAAGGCGAGGAGCTGCGTGACGGCGTAAGATGGGGTGAGTGGCTCCTGTTTGAGAGGGACCAGGTGTTGAATTGCTGTGCGCGTATGGGCTGGGATGTCGGATTCTGGGATAGGTTCGGCCAGCTGTGCCTGAACAAGTTCGTAGGCGGCAGGGCCAGCAGCCGGGGGTCGTGGCTGTGCCACAAAGTCGTCAGGCGTTGTGTAGATCGGCATGGGGAATGTCTGGTTGTTGTACGTAAAGGTAGTATGTTTCTGGTTGAGTTCCGTCTGAGTTAGATTCAGGCGCTTTACGAGCCAGGTGAGCCATGAGTTTTGTTTGGTCTTAGAGAGATCGTTGACCGTTGCAGAAAGCACGAGGTGATTCTTGGCGCGAGTCATGGCGACGTAGAAGAGGCGCTTTTCCTCGGCCATAACTTTCTGGCGCTGGCGTTCATAAACATAGCTGTGCAGGGTTGTGGGCTCCAGGGCGAAAGATTTTTCAGGATTGCAGAGTTTCATGCCAAGGCCGTAATCGTCGTCAATCAAAAGCGCTGTGTAACGCGCATAGCTAAATTGGGCCTGGAAGCCGGGAACGAATACGACGGGGAACTCGAGGCCTTTTGCTTTATGGATGGTCATGATTTTTACGGCGTTGCGCGTTTCGAATTCGATCGGAGCCTCACCCTCGTAGCGTTCGCGCTCAACGAGAAGGCCGAGGCGCTCGAGGAAGTCAACAAGGGAGACGAAGCCGGCGCTCTCGAAGCTTCTGGCCAGGGTGAGGAGTTTGTCAACGTTTGCGAGGCGTTGTTCGCCTTCAGGCCCAGCGGCAAGAGAAGCCCACGCGCCGGTGCGATCGAGTGCAGTGATGAGGAGGCGGGAAGGCGGCATGCGCTGGGAGAGGATCATGAGGTGGCGGAGGTTTTCGAGTGCGCGGCGTACAAGGCGCTGCTCCTCGGCTGAGAATAGTTCGGGCGAGGGTTGTTCTGCGGCCTGGAGTTTCTCCCACATGGTACGGCCTGCTCGCTCGGCGATTTTCATGAGCAGGCAATCAGAGAAGCCGCACAGCGGCGAGCGAAGCAGACCAGTAAGTGCAAGGTCGTTATGAGGCATGGTGAGAAATTCAAAAAGATTGTAGAGATCCAGGAGTTCCTGGCGCTGAAAGAAGCCAACGCCGCCGACAGTGAGGTAAGGGATGTCGTAGCGGCGCAGGGCCGTCTCGTAGGTTTTCAGATGAGTGCGCTGGCGCAGCAAGATGGCGACATCACCGTATTTGACTGGTTTGTGGGAAGGGGAATCGGCTGCGTTGCTGCTTGTGTTTGCTGCCGGGTTGGTGGGCACCAAAGCCTGGATGCGTCGGGCGATGAGTTCTGCTTCGCACTCTGCGAGGTCTTCTGCTCCAGAGAGGTGCTCGGGTGATGTGGGTTTTGGGACGAGAAAGAGTTCCACCTGGCCGGAGTCACCCGGCTCAGACTTCGGGCGGTCGCAGTCAAGCGGCTGATATTCAACCTCAAAGCCGTACTCGAGACTGCGGGCCGTGCTTGCCTGCGGGGAGGACGACATTACGTGTCCGAAGATAAAATTGACGAGACTGATAATTGCGGGAAGGGAGCGGTAGTTGATGTTCATTGGTAGATCAGCCGGAGCAGAGGTTGACATGGAAGGAGATCGAGATGGTTGGTTCCGGGGGGTCGTTTTGTCTGTCGGCGGAAGGTTTTCTATAATTTCGCGTCTGACGCGGTAAAAAATGCGCATATCGGCATTGCGGAAGCCGTAAATTGATTGCTTGGGGTCGCCAACGATAAAGATTTTCCCGGGCTGAATGCGGCCATTCGTGCTGACGAGCTGGCGAAGTATTTCCCACTGCAAAGGGTCGGTATCCTGGAATTCATCAACGAGGATGGTGTGGAACTGTGCGGCGAGCTGGTCGCGAACGTGGTGAGCCATTGAGAGGAGACGGAGGGTTTTCTCAAGGAGATCATCAAAGTCAAGTATCACGCCGTAACGTTTGCGTGCTTCATAGCTGGCAGCAATAGCAGGAAAGAGAATGGCGAGTTCTTTGAGAGCAATTATGGCGAGGTGATTGAAGCTGGTGGTGGGTTGCGGGGGTTTTTTCATCTCTGCGGCGAGCGTTGTCCAGTTTGCAAGGATTTCTTCTTCTGATTTGGAACGATATGCGTTGAGCCAACGGCGTACAACCGGGCGCTTTTGCATCATTTCTTCCAGTGCATTGTCGAGCGGCTTTCGGCCCCAATGGGTTGCGAGGAACGTGAGTGCGAGGCGACGGGGATTGTCAGGGGGCAGTGCAGCGAAATCCTGGAACGCCTTGGCGATAACCTCACGGACCAGCAGTGTGGCATCGAGAGATTCGAGTGTAGAGAAGTCGGGATCAACGTCGGCCTCTAGCGGGAACTCTCTGAGAATACGTGCACACAGGGCGTGGATCGTGGAGATGTAGGCAAGATGGAGATCGTCTTTAATCCGGGTGAGGTGTTCCTGGCGATCTCGCGAGCCCGGCTGAGCGAGAAGTTCGTTAACACGTTGGCGAACGCGGTCTTTCATTTCCGATGCGGCCTTGTTGGTGAACGTAATGGCCACGATGTTTCGAACACTCAGCTGAGGCCGCGAAAGGAGAAACCATAGGTAGCGTTCTACCAGCACGAGCGTTTTGCCCGAACCTGCCCCTGCCGTGACCACAGTGTTGCCTGTGGACTGGATGGCTCGCTTCTGAACAGGATTGAGTTCAATGGGTACCATAGTGTTCCGCTCGTTCACTTACGGTTTGGCCTCCGGGATTGGTGGCGCAAGGTTTGGGATTCGCCTGGGGGAACGGGAATAATCAACACGGCAAATGGATGCATAGTCGCAATACTGACAGCTGGTGCGCTCGTTGAAAAGTGTGGTATGAAAGAGCCCCAGACGGATGCAGCTAACGTAATGGCGGACGAACTGGTGCGCGAGATCGAGATTGGCGGTGAGCTCTTCGTCTTCGACAATGCCTTTTCTGATGCCGCTTTTCGGTGGTAAGACATCGGGCTTTGCGGACTTGCGCAGGAGAAAGGGTATTTTCTTACAATTGGCTTCATCGTGAACGATGTAATGGCAGGCTCCTGCAGTAATATATGGTTTGCCGTGTTTCTTGTGGAGGCGTTCTTCAATGGCGCTGATGTAGATTGGAAGTTGGAGGCTGAGACCGCGCTTTAGTTCATGAATATCGGTCGGAGTTTTGCCGCTCTTATAGTCAACAATGAGAAACTGGTCGTTGAGCAGATCAACCCGATCTACCCTGCCACGAATTTGAATCAGGCCATTTTTGGTTTTAATGACGTATGGTGTTGCGGAAGAGAGAGGATCGCTGAGACCTTCGGCTGAAGGGGTAGTGCCGAACGAGACTTCGAAGAACGCCGGTGTGAAATGACGGGGCCTGCCCTGCGCGTCAATGCGCTCTTGCTCGAGGAAGGCCACGAGCAAACCTTTCCGGCCATCTGGGTCGGGGGATCCGATGAGGGCCTCCTGATCGAGCTGCCAGAAGAGACCGCGATAGGGATACTTGCGTAATTCGTGTGTGGCGATGCGAATGAGGTGCTGTTTGATTGTGTCGAAGTTCGCATCGGTCAGAGAAAGAGAAGGATCGCGCGCTCGCCACCCTGTGTAAAATTGGTAGAGAATGGTGTGAATCAGGCTGCCGCGTTCGAGGGGTGTAATTTCCTCTTCCAGTTCTTCAGGCGGCTGAATGCCGAGTACGCGCTCGCAGAAAAATGCAAAAGGACATCGGCCGTAGAGTTCGAGCTGAGAGACGGAGAAGAGGTGTGTAGCAAAGCGACGACCAAGGCGCTCGCGAAGTGCAGGGTCGGTGATCACGCCTTCGAATTCGGTGAGTTCAGGTGCGCGACTGCGTATATCAGTAATGCGGAGGGCATGGAAGAGCTGGCTGAGGAGCTCGTGCCAATCAGGCGACTGGGAGAGTGCGCGCACCAGCTGAGTGATCTCGTTAAGCTGCCCAGGTTCAGCAGGCTCGATGAGCGAGGCGCCGAGCATCTGTTGCATCGAGGCGTTAGAGCAAATGGGCTGGTTGGCTTTCGGCTCATCATCGAGTTGCGAAACATCGGCGCATCGGCTGACTTCATCCAGAATTGAAGAGGGGAGCAGGAGCTCTTCCCCATCAGTTTCGGGATATGTGAGCAGGAGCTGTTTGCGTGCAAGGCCAAGGTAGTGGAAGAAGAGAAAGCGATCTTCGGAAAGAGCGGTAGTTTTTGGCTGCAAGGCGAGGTGCTTACGAAGCTGGGGAGAGAGAAAGATAGGCGAGGGGCCAGGAGCGGGGAATTCACCTTCAACCAGGCCGCCGATAATCATGTAGTCAAACTCAAGTCCGCGCGGCTCGAGCTTACCGAGCACCTGAACGCCTGTGGTTTCGTCCTCTGGAAGATAGTAGCGTTTCCTGTAGAGGGTTAAGCGAAGAAGATTGTTAAATTCATCGAGTGTAAATGCTTTATCATCCACGAGAGGAGCGAGTCGTGCAAGTTCGTCAAGCGCGAGGATGAATGCGTTGAGAGCGCTGAGGTCGTGTTGCGCAAGCTCAAGTGGAAGGCCATTGTCGGGGAACAGAAGACGTTCCTGGAGGTGAAAGTGGTTGATTAGATTGCATAGGATTGTGCGGAATTCGGAGAGCGTTTTTGGCGATTCCAGGGGTTCCAGCACTGCGAAAAACGACTGAAGAGCTGTATGTATTTGCTTAAGATTAGCCATATAGCCACGCAACTGGTCAGAATGTGCTGGATCAAATGTCTCCTCACCGTTCTCAATTATGCCAGTGCGGAGCCGCTCAAGATGGAGCTCGGTCTTCTGGCGATCGCGATCAATTCCATCGAGCCAGTTGTTTTTTCCATCAATTACGAGGAGCTTGATAGAGAGGGCATTAACCAGATCAAGGGGGATGGGCTCGCGCCTGCCTGGCTCGGGTTCGTAGGTAATGCAAAAGTAAGGGGAGTTCAGGACGCGCAGGAGCTGTTTGCGATGGTAGTTTGTGTTCACGAGTTCAAGGAGTGTCAGGATGGCGTTGACCACAGGTGCCTGAGCCACGGCGTAGCCAAGTGAGATGTTTGCGGGGATGCCATATGAGGCAAAGCAGTCGCGGATGAGGGAGAGGTATTTATTAAGCCGAGGAAAGCAGAGGCAGATGGAGTGGAGAGGCAGAGGCGTGGAGGGAGGGTTCGTAGCGCTCATGGCTTTCTGCTTGATCCACTGCGCGATGCGTTCGACTTCATGGTGCCGGGTTTTTGCGGGCATAATGGCGATAAAGTCGCGGGCCGGGATTTTTGGATCCAAAGGATCAAGTTGCGCATAGAAGTGCTGTTTCAAGGCTCTGGCAGGGGCTGGGATGTTCGAGGCGGAGAGGTGTGAGTCGGTCTGCCAATCCACAAAGGAATGGCTGGAGCTGAGGGCTGTAAGCTGTGAGAAGCTCGCATCGAGGTGTTTGAAGAGACGGGGCCGGTGCGGCTGGTAGTCGAGCAGAATCTGGATGGAAGAAATGCAGCGAGAGAGTTTTTTGATGAGGCGCAGGGTTTGTCTGGAGAAGATGTCGAAGCCGATGATGTAGAGTGTGTCGGCTTGCGGGAAGAGGAGTGAGAAGGCCTCAGGCGTCAGGCTGTCGGTAACGAGCTGGGCAAGTCGGGGTTCGTCGGCCAGCTGATGCTGGTCGAGAAAGCGATGATATGCGTGAAAGGCCGAGATGAGGCCCTGGAGTTTTGGCGGTATCGTCTTGGTGAAAGCACGGCAGCGTTGCTCGAAGTCGTCAGGGGCATAGCCTTGGTCGCGGAGTTCGTTAAGCAATGCACAGAGTTGGCGCACCAGATCAGGGAACGGGGCGTGTGCATTTTCGGGTGTAAATATGCGCTGGAATTCAGGAGTGTTCACAAGATTGTCTGTGATAAGATCCTGGAGAGAATCGTCTATGAGTTGTGCGTGGGTTTCCGTCAGGGGGGTGAGGTGGTGGATAAAGCCCTGGAGGTTAAAGAGTGACAGTTGGGGTAGTGTTGAGCGCTGTGAATGACGGAGGAAGTGTGCTCTTAGATGGCGCAGCCAGCGATTGGTAGGCACAAGAATAATGAAGCGATCGTGCTCGCGCTTGTCGATGCGTTCGAGGCAGACGCGGACGAGCTCGTGGATTTTATCCGATACACCAGGGCCGTGGAAGAGTTGAATGGATGCCATCAGAGTTTATCCTCTGTGGTAGCACAGGCATCCTTGCCTGTCGCAGCTGATAACAGGCTGGAAGCCTGTTC
>CAYVXD010000014.1:14693-46472 GCA_964454265.1 uncultured Candidatus Sumerlaeota bacterium
TTTTTGTTTTTCATTTTGAATTACTTAGCTTTCTTATGCTGCTTGTCCTGCAATTGCTGCATCTGCTGCAATTCCATAAAGTTTGGAGACTATGGCGCGAATTTCTCTGTGTGTTTTTAAATCTGCCTTTGGATCTTATTATTCAAATTAATTGGTAGCACAGGCATCCTTGCCTGTCGCAGCTGATAACAGGCTGGAAGCCTGTTCCACCATTTTTGTTTTTCATTTTGAATTACTTAGCTTTCTTATGCTGCTTGTCCTGCAATTCCATAAAGTTTGGAGACTATGGTGCGAATTTCTCTGTGTGTTTTTAAATCTGCCTTTGGATTTTATTATTCAAATTAATTGGTAGCACAGGCATCCTTGCCTGTGGCAGCTGATAACAGGCTGGAAGCCTGTTCCACCATTTTTGCGGACGGAGAGCGTATGTCCCGGACCGTGAAACATATTGACTTTACTGGCACTTCCGCATAAAGGGTGTTATTTATCAAGAGCAGCAGGAGCATCCCGGACGGGACTTGTCTGCCGTGACAGGCAGGGACGTCTGCCTCCGGGCATTTCGATCAGCGACGGACCTTAATTGCAATGAAGAAATTTACAGAGCGCGTTAAGAAGCTCTTATACCTAGGTGAGGATGTGGTTGCAACAAGAGATTCTGCAATGGCGCGAGCAGGTCATACTGCGCAGCGATGGCTTGCGCAGTTATACCGTTTTGTGATTACAGTGGGGAAAGTTTTCTCGAAAGATCGCTGCTTTCAGATCAGTGCGGTGCTGACGTACGTGACGCTGCTGTCCATCTTTCCGCTGGTGGCGGTGTTGCTATTTCTGGTGCCGGTGTTTTTTAGTGCCCAGCAAACTCGGCTGGATGTCGGTGAGTTCATTCTCAAGGGCCTGATTCCCTCGACCGGTGAATGGTTTGACAAGCAGCTGGAGAGTTATTTCCAGGTATTTCATGATAAGGCAGCGGGAATAGGGGCTGTAGGGCTGATTGGGCTGTTCCTGATGGCAGTAATTATGTTTGTTGTTGTTGAGCGGTCGTTCAATCAGATCTGGAAAATAAGTCGGCGGCGATCGCTCTTGAAGGCATTTGCGGTGTTCAGCGGAGTGATCATCTGGATTCCGCTCTGCATTGGGGCGTCGTACTATTTGACGCGGGAGCTGGCCGCAGGCACTCCCGGGGGTTGGGGCTCCAATATGACAAGCTTTCTTCCTTTCCTGCTTGCATTTCTGGGACTGTCACTGGCTAACCTGTACGTGCCGAATACGCAGGTGAAGCTGACAAGCGCAATTCTTGGTGCGCTGATTGCCGCAATCTTGTGGGAAGTTGCAAAGGCAAACTTTGGCACGTATGTGGCAAAGTACGGAACGTATACGACTTTATTCCGTGCTGTAGGTGTTATCCCGTATTTGCTGCTGTGGGTGTATTTTTCGTGGCTGATTATTTTACTCGGCGTTGTGATTGCCTACTGTTCGCAGAATTTTCGCGCCTTGCTGATTGAGGATATCAGCAAGAGCTTTGATCTGATTGATTCATCAGTTGTGCTGGCGTTGTTATATGTGGTGGGTGATTATTTTGTTGAGGGGAGGGGCGGGGCACCGCTGTCAGATTTGCAGAATTTCTGTCCTTTGAACCAGGACGATCTGCAGACGCATCTGGCGTATCTCGAGCGCCAGGGATACGTTTACTTTCAGCCCGAGGAGGAGAGCTACATTTTGAAGAAGCCACCTGGGCAGATTCAATTGCGCGAGCTGCTGAGGTTTAAGGATAAAATTGACGGGGTTTTGTTTTATCAATCAGCGGCTAAGCGTCGGCTCCTGGAGCGGCTGGGCGATTTGGATGCAACGCTGGACCAGATTCTCAAGGAGCAGACTCTGGAGGAGCTGTTAGGCAAGGCGTCGGCGAGTGAGAGTTCGAGTTAAGCCGGGTGTCAGATCCTGTTTTTCCCGCCAGAGAACACTAAGAGCAAATAACAAGGAGAAATATCAAACCATCACGTCAGGCCGTGCAGTGTGATAAAATTTAGAATACGGGGGCGACCCACCGGGTCGCCCCTACGTCCGTGGTGTAGCTTACTTCGCAGTGGTTAATGCGCCTTAGGCGTACATTTCGATAGCTTTTCTATGAATCTGTGGAAGATGCGATGAAGTTAAAGAAAGAGCTTAATTTGCTGGAGGTCTTCTGTATTACGGCTGGGGCGATGATGAGCTCGGGGCTGTTTATCTTGCCCGGGCTTGCTCATGCTCAGGCAGGGCCGGCAATTTTTATTTCTTATCTTCTGGCTGGATTATTGGCAACTGCCGGAATGTTGAGTCAGGCGGAACTTGCCTCAGCAATGCCTAAGGCTGGAGGAACCTATTTTTATGTTACACGTAGTATGGGGCCGGCTGTGGGCACTGTTTATGGATTAATAACCCTGCTTGCACTGGCTTTGAAAAGTGCTTTTGAGCTAATAGGCATGTCTGCTTTTACACGTTTCATTGTTGATATTGACATACGCATCATTGCTGTGTCGTTATGCCTGATTTTTATCGTTATTAATCTTATTGGAGCAAAGGGCGCGGGCAGGATACAGGTAATGTTGGTGACTTGTATATTAGCCGCTTTGATTGTTTATATAATCCGTGGTTTGCCCGCGGTTAACGTTCATCACTTCGAGCCCTTTTCTCCCAAAGGATCGTCAGCAATTTTAGCTACTGCAGGTTTCGTCTTTGTTTCCTATGGCGGTCTGCTAAAAGTCGCCAGTATTGCTGAAGAAGTAAAAGATCCCGGACGGGTTCTGCCATTAGCTATGATACTCTCCCTCCTGGTTGTCATTATGGTTTATATGATGGTAATTTTTGTGACAATAGGAGTGGTCGCTGCTGATAGACTCAACACTACGCTCACGCCAATTACCGATGGTGCAGCTGCTTTCATGGGTTCATGGGGTGCTATTGTCTTGAGCATTGTAGCTATTCTGGCATTTAGCTCAGCGGCTAATGCAGGGATTATGGGTGCATCCAGATATCCGCTGGCTCTGAGCCGAGATGATTTGCTACCCAAGGGTCTTGGAAAGGTGAATGCAAGGTTTAAAACACCGCATAACGCCATCTTGCTGACTGGTATAATAATGATTATCGCGCTCTTCCTGAAATTAGATATTATTATAAAGGCAGCTTCCAGTGTGCTCATTCTTACGTATATGTTTGCGTGTTTTGCCGTTATTATCTTGAAGGAGAGCCGACTGCAAAATTATCAACCACGTTTCCATGCGCCTCTTTATCCGTGGATACAAATTATCGGAATTGTCGGGTTTGGATTATTATTGTTTAAAATCGGTGGAGAAGCTTTGTTAGTGAGTTTAATTCTTATTGTCGCCGGATTTCTTGTATACTGGTTTTATGGAAGGATCAGCGCGGTAAAGGAATATGCATTGCTGCATCTCATTGAAAGAATCACGGCAAAGGAGCTTACAACCCATTCATTAGAAACAGAGTTGAAGGAGATCATTAGAGAGCGAGATGAAATTAGTAAAGATAGATTTGATGGGATAATTGAGCACAGTATTGTTCTGGATGTGGACAAGGGCATGCCCGCAGAGGAGTTCTTCAAATTGGTGACTGATGCGCTGGGTGAGAGGCTGAAAGTGGAGCCAGATGATCTTCTGAAATTATTTCTGGATAGAGAGAAGTACACCAGCAGCGTTTTAAGTCCAGGCCTGGCAATACCGCATATTGTTATTGAGGGAGAGCGAACCTTCGATATTCTGCTTGCCCGTTGCAAGGAAGGGGTTGTGTTTTCCGAATCGGCACCGAGAGTTCACGCTGTTTTTGTGCTAATCGGGACACGGGATGAACGCAACTTTCATCTTCGCGCGTTGGCGGCGATTGCGCAGATTGTCCAGGATCCTCATTTCGAGGAGAAATGGATGGCGGCAAAAAGTAAGGAGGCGTTGCGCGATATTGTTCTCCTGGGAAAACGGCGGCGGTAATTGTAGGTGAGCAATTGTCTTATAAAAAGAAAAGAGCCGAGAAGAAAATACGAAATGCTCTCCTTTTCCCGTGTAGATTAGTTAAAAACTGCCACGGAGACACAGAGGCGCAGAGATCGTAAAGCGGGGAAGAATTATAAGATTAAAATTGCAAATATCGAATTTTAAATTTTCCTTTTGCAATTTTCAATTTACAATTCAATACTTTTATGAGCCTCAGGCTCACTGTGCCATCGTGTCTTGGTGGCTCTAATACGGAAGGACTAATCAACAGCGGCTATGTCTGGTAAAATGTCCAGAATTTCATGGGTAATGATCTGTGTATTTGCGGGGATGGGGTTTTGTGTATTTGCGCTTGAGATAAGTACGGAGGATGGGTTGGTTTTGCGGGTTGATGAGGCAACGGGGCAGATAAATGGAGTGAATATTAATGGGAGGGATTTGCCATTCTTTTCTGGGGTGTTTGGCGGGTTGCAATTCTACGAGCCGACTCGGATTACATCGCAGCATACAATTTTTCATGAAGACCTTAATGGCACGGAAGTAACCTGGAATTCGGCGATTATGGATAACTGGATAGCGACTGCAACTTATTACACCTGGATAAATACAGGCGGTGTTGGTGGCTCTAAATATTTGCGGCTCGGTGATGGATCGCACACAGGGTGCGGTATTGCGTTTCCTCAAGCAATTGATGTTTTGCCTGGAAGCAATCTGACAATTTCATGGCTCGGCAGGAGCGCGGATACCGAAAGTAAGTATATTTTCTGCCTGCGTCTTTTTAATGAGTATGGTGAAGATATAACCGAGGAATCGCCAGCGCCATCTAGCTGGATATATTCAGGGGCTTCGCGGGCGCATTGTGTTTATGGAATGACCAATGAAGCGGCGAATACATGGGAACTGTTTCGCTACGACTATTTGGTGCCTGACGATGCCACATCAATGACCATTTCTCTCCGCTACTGGCGAGATGGCGATTTCTATGTGGATATTGATGAGCTTAGTATAGAAGTTACGGGTGGGCTTGACTTTGGAGACATCATAAATGTTTCAGGGCCGGTTAGTCAGGTTGCTCCGAATACGTATCAGCAGGTTGCAGAGCTTTCGACAGAGCAGTTAAAATTCAGCACGACGTACAGTGCTTTTCAGAATTATATCAGGGCGGATGTTTTGATTGAAGACATGTCTTGGCCGCGGGGAAACCGCCAGCTGAGGATTTATTATACCGTTCCGATCAATGCAACTGGCTGGCAATGGGGGGATGATATCTATCAGAATCGTACGGTCGAAGAGGGTAAGACGTACGAGTATACATTCTCGATGTTAAGCAGAAAGGTATCGGTATATCCCTGGTCAGCTGTGTATGATGGTGATTCAGGTGTTTCGGTGGCGGTGCCGATGGATGTGCCGAGGATACAGAAATTTGTGTATACGGACGAGAAGGGATTGCAGACGCTCTTTGACGTGTGTCTTTCAACCGAGACGGTTCATGTTGAGGCGGGAAAGGGTACGGTTTCTTTTTTGCTCTATAGCTTTGCACCAGAGTGGGGATTTCGTTCGGCGACGAAAAAATATTATGACATTTTTCCAGAATTTTTTGTGAACCGGACTGAGCGGGACGGATGCTGGGAGTACCCGATATCTCCAGACCTGGTTCCGGATGCGGAGGATTTTGGTTTTGCATTTTTTGAATGCTGGCCTAAGCCGGAAGAAGTCAGGAATTACTGTCATCAACTGGGTATCGAGATCTATTACTACATGGAACCCTGGGGTATCTGGCAGAATTATGGCGATATCACTGAAAAGCCATCGTATGAGGAACGGGTAAGTACGCTCGAAGACTGGGCGGCAAATACTTCTTCGACCAGCACATGGCTCAGAGCACCGAGATATTATACCGCACAGGCTGTGCTTAACTCTGGCTATAGAGACTCAAACGGGCGTTTCTGTATTGATGCAGATGATTATTTCTGGCATCAATGGGGAGGCCTGGCTAATCAGCTCTGGCCCTGCTATCCGGACACGGATTTCAGCGGTGTTGCGATGGGTAGTCTCTATAAAACCTATTTTGTGGATAATTATTTCGACGAATACGACGGGATCTATGTGGATTCCATCACTGCTAATCACGGAATGGGCAATATTGAGGATTACAATCATGAACATTTCCAGTATGTGCGAACGCCGCTGACCTTTTCTTTAACGGATGCACAACCTGTTTTAGCGTCGCAGCTGGCACAGTATGATTTTCTCGAGTGGCTGGCCCCGTATCTTCATTCAAGAAATAAGAAGGTGATGGGGAATATCTTTTCTTATGCGTATCGCTATTATGCTCACCTGTTGGACATTTTGGGTTCGGAAATATCGGATGTGAGTGAATCAGATAAAATCGCAGTGCTTCGCCGTACGCTCTGTTACAAAAAGGTGAATACGAATCTGCTCCAGTGGTGGCGAGGAGAGGATTTTGTGGATCATGAAGAAGTGGAGCAGTACATCAAGGGGCAGCTTTTCTGGGGATTTTTTCCGGGCATTGCCTCGTGCGGCGGTGGCACTGGATGGGGAGAAAGCATCGAACGCTATTTTCTCCACCCGGAATTGTATGAACGAGACCGCCAGCTCTTCAAGACTTTTATTCCTATAATCAGGCAATTATCCGAGGCTGGATGGGAGCCGCTGACATTTGCCACGTCGGATGATAGCAATGTCTTAATAGAACGTTTTGGTGGTTGGAATTATCATTGTATACTGTTCACCTTGAAGAATAATGGGGAGACAGCCGTAACGGCGGATATCACTATTGAAGCGCAGTCTCTTGGCATCGAGGACAATGAGTTGAACACAATTCAGTGTGTAGAACTTCTGACTTCTTTGCGAATTGCTGTCACTGTGGATGAGGAGAACCGGCAGATTCATGGAGAAATCAGTATTCCTGCCAGCGACACAAGGATTATTAAACTGTATTCTCCCTCAGTATCGGTATCTCATAAGAAGTGGATGTTGTTTCATTGAAGAAGGCCCCTGCATAGGACGAGTCCCTCGAAGCAAAAAAGCAAAGTAAAGAACGCCAAGGAGGCACAGAGGCGCAGAGATGGTAAAGCGGGAAAGAATTGTAAAATTAAAATTGCAAAAATTAAATTTTAAATTTTCATTTTGCAATTTACAATTCAATGCTCGAAAGGCGGGCACCAATTTCATTCAGCAGAAATAAGGACACTTTTTAAACATGCCCCCACTTTTTTCTTAGCCGGTTTTTTGCAGTGCAGACGAGAGCTCTCTGCCACCGAAAAAATGTGCGCGGACAAGCGTGCCCCGCGCGAGCTTTCGTGTGCGACGCGGCGCAAGTATTACCCCATTCGCCCGGGTAGCAGAAACCAGATCCCCTGAACCGTGACTCACCACCGGCGTAGCATAGAGCCGGTCCTGACGCCACCACAAACGCGCCAGCGCAAAGTGCAATCGATCGGGAGGCTTCGAGTACGGCGCCGTAAGTATCGCACGCCACACCTTCGGCACATATGCCTCGTAGCCCAGTATCTTTCGCAGCGCAGGAATCACAAACTCCTCCATGCACACCAGCACCGATACCGGATTCCCCGGCAGTCCGAATACGTACTGTCCCTTCGGCCCGCGCGCAAACAGAAATGGACGCCCGGGCTTGATGGCTATACGATGAACAAGAATCCGCGCCTGAAGCTTTTTGAGCACTTCCGGCACATAATCATAATCCCCCATGGAGATGCCGCCACTAATAAGCACGATCTCGCGCTTGAGTCCTTGCTGAATAAGCCATTTGAGTGCTCTCGGGTTGTCAGGACTGGTTCCGAGCAAGTCCAGCGTTACCGGGAGTTCTTTAAGCCGACTTGCGATGATGCTGCTATTGCTATCGCGAATTTCCGATGGCCGTGGTGTGGCACCGAGCGGGACAACCTCCTCCCCTGTTATCAGAACTGCCACCCGCGGAGGACGATAAACCGGGACAGACACGGCGCCAATCGTCGCCAGCAACCCATTCACCGCGGCGTCAATCACTGTTCCACGCCGGAGCACCACACGACCTTTGCGAATATCTTCGCCCTGCCGCGCGACGTTCTCCCACTTTTCCATGGGTCCCCGTAGATGCACGCGTCCTTTCCCTGCAGGCTCTGAAGCCTCGACCATAACCACGGCATCCGCACTGGTAAGAAGCGGCGCGCCTGTCATGATTTTCATACAATGACCCGCCCTAAGGCGAGCTCGCGACGCTACGCCCGGCCTGATCGTACCCTGCACCATGAGCGTCGTGCACGACTGTTGAACATCAGTCGCCCGCACCGCGTACCCATCCATCGTTGCGCGGTGAAATGGCGGCAGATTACGGTCTGCTTTCACCTCTCTTGCGAGTACGTACCCCACTGACTCGCCAAGTGAAACCTGCGCAATTGGCTGTCGCCTGGCCTGCTTCAACACAGCCCTCAATGCCGCATCAAACGTGAGCATTACCCATCTCCTCCATCTATGCTCGTTTCGTTTACCAGATGAAATACGAGCAGCCTTACTATGCTCTCATTTCTAAGGATGCTGTTTATATCGTCCCTGCTTCTTTCGCTGTCGTTTCCGACCATATAATATCGTCGGACAATATGCCGCCATCGTCCTGTCCGTCGGAGCCAACACAATATCCGAACACACAGGCATCAGGCCCTCAGGCGAAACGCGAAACCCTTCACTCTTCAGTCTGGCAATGGTCTTATCCAGGATATTGCCAGTAACGATATTGCCAATGGCAAGCGCGATAAAAAAGACAACAAGCAGGCCGATAATGCCTACTGCAACAACAAAAAGCCATTTTCGGGCTTTGGTCTTTGACTCCATAGTACCTGCCTCTTTGAAAGGAAGCTATCAAAAGGGAATTCCACCCGCTATAGTACAAGGTACAAGACGGACGTAGGGGCGTTTAATTAAACGCCCCTACTATTCTCATTTGACAAAGAGCCTCTTTTTCTATGATCTTGTTAATGCATTCATAGCCCCCTCACCCCTTCCCTCTCCCCACTGGGGAGAGGAGTAAGGTGAGGGGGCATTTCTCCCAAAATGGTAACTCATTTGAGAAAGAGCCTTCTTTTTATTATCTGCTCTTATTTCTTGAGCACCTTATCTTCGATTTCACTCCAATACTGCTCCAACTCTTTTTTGAATAATCCTGTATGAGCGAGGCGTTGAAAGTGCTTGGAAGCCTCAAGGTATTTCTCCTGGTTAAACAGCGCCTGCCCAACGTAGAAGTTCGCTTGAGCATCTAGCTGATTTATAGTTAACTCTCGCTCAAAATACGGCAGGGCCTCCTCTGGCCTTCCGAGTTTGACATAGCACACGCCAATGGCAGAATTGATCCATTCCAGCCCAGGCAAAGCCTGTCGCACCCGGTCGAAACACTCAATAGCCTCCTCATACATCTCGAGCCGCATGTATGTGGTCCCTAGCTCGCGATTTGGCGTCGGAGCTCTCGGAGCAATTTTCCTCACCAGCCATTCGTAATGGCGTCGCGCCTTCTCATAATTCCCCTTCTCCACCGCAGTGCGCGCTGTCTCAGTATGGTATTGAATGCGGTAAGTTGGATACATCAGTACAATCAGCCCTAGCTCTAGCACTGCAAAGATTGCTATCAACACCCAGACTGAGAAAAACTCCCGCGGTGCGTGCGCTTCTCCTTCGGCTTCCTTCGGAGGTATCTTAATCCCCTTTTTCACGCCCTTTTTCGCCATAATCGTCCACCGCTTTTAATTAAAGATTGCCACAGAGATACAAAAACACAGAGATCCTCAAAGAACGAATCTCTCTATGATGAACCTCGATCCCAATCCGATAATCCTTTCAATCATCCTATCGATCTTGTCTATTCTCTGTGCCTCCGTGTCTCGGTGGCCTAACTCCCCACAGTAACCAATTTCAGTCAACTCAGGCCATCCACCATACATTTTTCATTTTGCAATGAGCGATAGCGTTACTCCGGCTCTCCATACGTCTCAACGTACCGCTCCAGGTCATTATGGAGCAGCCTGAGCTGTCGCTGGCCCGGTTTCATCTCGAGCGACCGCTCCCAGAAATCCAGCGCCGCGCGATACTGTTTGCGTACATACGCAATGTCTCCAAGGTAGGTCATGCTTGTCTGCGACTCCGGATTTACTTTCAGCGCCTGCTCAAGGTAAGATTCCGCTTGCACATAGTCTCCGAGCGCATAATAGCAGGTCCCCAACCCCTCGGCTGCACTGCCGCTTTCTGGATTCACTTCAAGCGCCTTCTCGTACGCCTCGATAGCACGGCGATACTGTTTGCGCTCCCGATAGGCATGACCAAGACCTATGTATGCCTCTGCAAAATTGCTTTTCGACGCAATGGCCTGTTGAAAATAGTCAACTGCTTTGCCGCTCCGCCCTTCTTCAAGAGAAATCTTCCCCAGGACGAATAACGCATGCGCATTGTCGCTATGCTCAGCAACTGCTTTCAAGTAGAGATCCTTGCGTTGCTCCAGCCGAATGCGTGCACACCCAATCCCGCACCCCACGAGCAATACTACCACACATACTCTCACTACGCTACGCTGCAGCCTCATGATCTGCTCCGTTTTCAATGAATGTAGAACCCACATGGAGTCTCATTCCCTTTATGACCCTACATAACATTTGAACACGAATGACAGCAATGGACGAATTGCACGAATATTTTAGTTTACTATCCATCTGTATTCTACCTTCCTGGCGTCAAAACTTACCAATGTCCGTAGATTCATTCGCGCAATTAGTATATTCGTGTAATTCGTGTTCCACACCTTCCCAGGCGGGAAAATCCTTTACATCGCTCAATATGAAAACCTACTATTGAAAAGAAACAACGGAAATTCAATACATTTTTCACCTCATGTCCCATGACACTTAACTTTGAGACGGACAACATTTTCTATGTTCCCGAAGGCGGAAGGCTTCGCATCTACGACCTCTACCACTGGCGTATAGTCTCCATTGACGTTCACAACTTCCGTCTTTACTTGAACACCACCTACCTGGCCGATATCAAGAAGAAAGTCACTGAGGCCTATCGCCGCTCCATTGCTAAAAGATCCCACACTTCCCGGGAAGAGAAAGTTCGGTCAAAGCTTAAAGAATTCTTCAACTCCCTGGAAGTGGCCAGTGCTCCTGCTGAGCAGAATCTGCTGCTTCAGCGTATCTTCGCCCCTCAACAGGCAACCTTCTGGGTGCGGCTCTCAGATGGCCCCCTCGAGTCTTTCTTCCCCGACGATTACCAACACAGCCAACCCACGCCACGTACACTCAACATGTTTCCTCTATATGGATCGCTCGTCTTTTCCGCACTTGGCGATTATGAATTCACGCTTCCTCAGGAGCACTACGATCAAGCCTTCTTGCTCGATGTGCCTCCTACTACTGGGATCACTGTATGCGATTTACCCGCCGATCAGCTTCTGCCGATTGACAACGAGTTCTGTGGCAGCTTTGGCTACTCAAATAAAGGTAATCTCATCACATATACCCAATCTTCCGAGATAAGCACAGAAAACCTCTGCTGTATCCCGCTCTACCGTATCCGCAGTTCTCTCTACGCCACGCTTTACCTCCATTTGCAAACTTCCGTAAAGTACGACGTCATCATCAAGCTGCCGGAGCGCGTACTCCCAACTCTTCATAACCTGTTTGCCGAACACGGCTTTCACCGCATCCATGAGCAGAACGGCAATGCCATATACCGCCGTCAGGGCGATGTGCTGCACGTCTATGAAAATGTCGCTGGAAAAGAATCCCTGGGAAGTCGCTTCCTTGCCCCATTCATCTTACTGGTACAAAAAAATGGCACGCATCACCCGGGCGAACGCTCGACACTCATTGACGAACTGGCACTCAGATTCTGATAGTAACGAATTTGACTACAACACAATGTGGCACGGGCATCACGCCACAGGCGCATTTTCAACTTGCCCGTGATAACTCTTGGCCAGCAGGTTCTGCTTCACCCATGCATCGAGGTCTCCAATGAACAGGCGTACAGCACCCTCAATACTTGACCCGCGCATCTTTCTCACGATGACCGTCATCGTCATCAACTTTGTCGTCCTTGTGGGAATGGAGCTGGCAGGAGGATCAACCAACCCGGAGGTTCTGCTGCGCTTCGGCGCTAAATACAACCCCCTGATCTGGCATGGCGAGTGGTGGCGCCTCTTCACCATGATGTTCCTTCACATCGGTTTCATTCACCTTTTCTTCAACAGCTACGCTCTGTTCGTACTGGGGTGGGCTGTGGAGCCATTTATCGGTCGGCTGCGCTATGCCGCGCTCTACCTCTTATCAGGCATTTCCGGCTCCTTGCTCAGCACCATTTTCAGCGCAGCAAAGATTTCAGCAGGAGCGTCTGGTGCAATCTTCGGTGTGGCTGGTGCTGCGCTGGCTGGCGAACTGGTACGCGGCGGCTCGTTCCCCAATGTCCTTCGCCGCCCTTACGGCCGCGCTCTCATACTGTTCATCGCCATTAACCTCGCTTTCGGCTTTCTCGTGCCGTTTATTGATAATAGCGCGCACATCGGTGGCGCAATCGCCGGCTTCTGCCTTGGCTACGTCTTCTTCGCTCACAAGGCCAAACTCCCCATCCTGGTAGCCCGCAGCCGTATCTTCCTCTGGATCTTTATCCTCGGCTTCTCGGCCGCTGTGCTCCTCACTGTCTATCCCCTGAAAACCACACAGTGGCATTTTGCTCAAGCTATGAATTACGTTGACTACGGTGAGTACGAGGCCGCTCGGTCCGAACTTCTTATCGTCGTCAAACACCAGCCCGATTACGCACGAGCCCATTCTCTGCTCGGCATCACGTATCTATCCCTTGGCGACTATGAGCGAGCGATCCAGGAGCTAGAAACCGCCAACCGCCTCGGCCTGAGCAACGAAGGAACTGAATATTTCCTCGGCACTGCCTACATGGCCCTGGAGAACTATGCCGCAGCTCTTCCTCATCTCAAAAAATCCCTTGAACTCGGCCCGAAAACCCCTATGAAATTTTCCTTCCTCGGCAAGTGCCTGGAAAAACTCAACAAGCCAATCCAGGCTTTACAAGTCTATACGGAAGCAATTAAACGCAACCCTAACCGTCTCAACTACTACGCACGCATCGAGCGGCTTTTCACTTCCCGCGCTTTTCCCCACTATCAGGATGCCCTTAATGCTTTCGCCTCTGTCATGGCATTTCTCCCCCAGAATCTCGAGTTCTACCTGATACGGGGAAACATTCACAAACACTACCGTCACTTTGACTATGCAATAGAGGATTTTCGCAAAGCCCTCGACATGAATTCCGACGCCTTGATCGCTAACTATCAACTCGCCTACTGCTTTAAGAAAATCGGCGCCTACAATAAAGCGCTCGATGCTGTTGATCGCTTCCTCGACCAAGCACGCAGTAAAGAATATCTTTCACATATGACTCCTCTTGGCCTCTCACTACGTGCGGAAATCTACCAGGCTCTCGGACGCAATACAGACGCCGATCGCGATAATGAACAAATCGAGCAGATCTATCAGGATATGCTCGCGCAATCCCCTGATGAGCCTATGCTTCTAAACAATCTAGCATGGCATTATGCTACTACCGACACCAGGCTTGAAGAGGCGATCACCCTGGCACGGCAATCCATCGAGGCAGAACGCGAGCCCACCTATCTCGATACCCTTGGATGGCTCTATTACAAAACCGGCCGCTACGACGATGCGCTTGCGCTGTTTCGCGAAGCGCTTGAACTCGATACAGAGAATGCTCAGACCTATCTCTACCACCTCGGCGCAACACTGTACGAGCTTGGCCGAATCTCAGAAGCACGCGAAGCCTTGCGCAAAGCTACGCAGCCTGGCTACGACTTTGACGAATACGAACATGCCGCCGCACTGCTTGACGCTAAGGAGTGATTTCATCCGCCCAGGCGGATGAAATCGCTTGTGTTTCATCAGTAACTTAGACCTAATACAAAACTTAAGTGAAACTCTCTTGCAGATCTAATCATCTTATGCAAAGCATCACGTTAAGAAAGCCGCAGAGGGATAGGGGTTTGGGGGAAGGAATGTAAACGCCTCACGCCAAGTCGCTAAGACGCCAAGAGATCGCGCTGCATTCTGTAATCCTAAAGCGTGCTTTTTTTGCATCTTTGCGGCTTTGCGCCTTTGCGAGAGAACAAAAAACATTTACCACTCCGTGAGAAGCTATCTCTTATAAAGCGAATAAATCACCGGCTATCCTTGATGTCTTAACCAGCAATCTTCTCATATGAACACAACCATGAGAACACAAAAACCCAAACGCACTTCAGGAGGCACTTCAATGAACTTCGCTACCCTTTTAATGCTCACTCTCGCTCTCGCTCTTGTGGTGATTGCCTACTCAAAGGGAGGAACACTCTATCTGGAAGGAATCAAAGCAGGAGGGAAAATGGTTAGTAGCGTCTTCCTGCTGCTGATTGCAGCCTTTATCATTGCAGGCTACGTGCAGGTATTAATCCCGCGCGAGTTTATAAATACCTGGCTAGGGCAAGCCTCAGGACTCAAGGGACTACTCATCGGCACAGTGCTTGGCGGCCTCACACCCGGCGGCCCATACGTCTGTTTCCCTATCGTAGCCTCCATCTACAAATCAGGCGCGAGCATCGGCGTCGTAGTCGCCTACGTCACCGCCTGGTCGTTATGGGCAATAGCGCGACTTCCCTTTGAGATCGGCCTCATCGGACTTAAATTTACTTTGATCCGCCTTGCCTGTACGTTCATCTTCCCACCCATCGCCGGCCTCATCGCCCAGACTTTCTTCGCCAAAGTTGCCTAAGAATACAATAAACAGATTTTTTGTTTGAGCATCTTTGTGTCTCCGTGGCAGTTTTTTATTCCAGATCTTGCGTTGGAGAAGAGTTTCCTCTCTTTTAAAGTCAGAATACGGTTCCTAATTTTTTTAAGACAAGATTTACAGGATTTGCAAGATCAATAGGATTTATCAGGGATTGAGGGGATTATTTACATTTTTTATCCTGTTAATCCTGTCTACTAATTTTTGTAATTTTTTTGTAGTTCTTTTTTAATTTTTTTTGACAGGATTTACAAGATTTACAGGATTTGCAAGATCAATAGGATTTATCAGGGATTGAGGGGATTATTTACATTTTTTATCCTGTTAATCCTGTTCATCCTGTCTACTAATTTTTGTAATTTTTTTGTAGTTCTTTTTAATTTCTTTTGGACAGGATTTACAAGATTTACAGGATCAATAGAATTTGACTTTTTGCAATTTTAGTTTTACAATTTCTCCGTCTTTGAGTATGTTTGTAGCTGTGTGCATGGGGAAGGAGCACGGAGGAATTTTATGAAGGAAGAGAGAGTGGCGGGGCGTGCGCGTCCCAAAGTTTTCTTGCGTAGCGCGATTGTGTTGTACGTCGTGCTGTGGCTGGGGGGCTCGTTGGTCTTCTTTCAGCTGCGCCACTATGGTCGGCCGGGTGGCGATTCGGCGGAAATGGCTGTTCTGTTGCGTATGTACTCCGGAGTGACGGTCTACTATTACCGTTCACCACTCACGTATGCAGTACACCAGTTTGCGTATGGTATACTAGCGCCACACGGCTGGTCTCCTGCGGATACGATTGCGCTGTGCAGTTCACTTGCCGGCGGCTTTTACCTCTGCATTCTAGTTAGCTTCTCGCTGCATCCGTTGTTTCTGCTGGCGAGTCTGCTATCAGGGGTAATGTACGTATTTCTCGGGCATGTGGAGACCTATGCGTGGGTGAGTATGGCGCTGGCGCTCTACTGTCTGGTCGCGTCGCGATATCTCAAAGGTCGCGCGGCGTTATGGCAGGTGGTTGGAGTGTATTTTCTGGCGTGTTTGTTTCACATGTTGGTGCTTTTTTATCTGCCGAGTCTGCTCTATCTGGTATTCAAGCTGGAGCGCAAGGGAGCGAAATGGCGGGTGCGCCTGCGCGTCGGGCAGCCGGAGTTTGCCAAAGCGCTGGTTGTGTTTCTGGGATTTGCATTCATCATTACGGTGGTTCCATTGCTAGTATACATAACGCCGGGGCTGGATGTGAACCGCAGCAGGCTGGTTCCGCTTTTTCGCAATCCGAATCCTGAGCGCTACTATTTCACCATGTTTTCGCTGGATCACATGAAGATGTTTTTCTACTTCATTCGCATGGCGTCAGTGGCGGGACCGGTGCTGCTGATTGTGTTCTGGCGGCAGATCGAAGGGCGGGTCCATAGGTTTCTCCTCCTGGCGATTGGGTGTGGGCTGCTTTTTGCCTTTATGTGGCATCCTGACATGCACAAACCCGATTGGGACCTGTTTAGCAATTTTGCCATTCCATTAAACCTGCTGGTTGGCTTGCTCCTGGAAAAGCGCTTTCCAATGCCGTGGGCAGGACGCTTGAAATGATATGTATTTACCTCATAGGTAGAGCGGATTTCTGGAGCATACAACAAAATAGCAAACTGCGACGACACGACGTGTACTACATTTTATAGCACAGAGAGAATACGGGCGGGAAGGAGGACTTTCAGCTTGACACGGGAAGGGAGAGGGCCTTATACAAGGATTCATTAAAGTTTCTATAAGAAGAGAATTAGGAAAGGTAACGGGTGAGTAGAACAATGGGAAGCAAAATTATCAACATCTCTTTGCCCGAGCCGCTCCTCACAATTATTGATGAGATGGCGACGGAAGAGAACCGGACGCGGTCGGAGTTTTTCCGGGAGGCGGCACGACGGTACATAGAGGAAATGAAGGGGAAGTTTCACGCTTCGCCGAAGTGGCGCCGGTTTTACGAGAAGGAAATTCTCCACTGGTTTGAGGAGTATCGGCGGAGCCGGCGTGTGCATTCCAGGGCAAGACGAATCCTGAAAAAGAGGCGCAAAGAAAAGGCCTGATGTTAGGCTGACTATGGTTGCATCTAACCCGTGAGATGCAGTGTGGGGTGGCATGTGCGGGGGGCTCAGAGAGGATCTGGCGTGTGCGCATATGGAGTGAGCAGGAGCAACCAGGCAGCGCTGTTGTGTTACAAGGGTGTTGATTATCTTCCGTTAGGCGACATTCTACGAATGTCGAATTGTAAATTGCAAATTGGAAATTTTAAAATGGAAGAAAAAGCAAAATCAGCTTTTAGGGTAATTTAATCGGCTATTGGCAAATTAGAAAACGCAAAGTGAATAGAAAACAGAATTTCAGTTTGGAATTTAATATTTACAATTTGCATTTTACAATTTTGTATTCACGAGGTTGCGGAACGTCGCGAACCAAAATATTCACGCAGCGCCTTGCTTACCCTTCGGGAAATTGTCATCAGCGCTTCGTGAATACAAGCCGTTAGCACAGAGGGGAGCGAAAATGGAGGCGGAAAAGCTGAAGCCATGCGAGCGTGAGGATACGCTTTTGAAGGTATTGGAGAAGTGCTACCGATTTACAAAGGCCGATGAGATGATATCCATAGGCTATTATCCCTATTTTCGCCCAATTGAGTCGGCCCAGGATACCGAGGTGTATATTCATGGCAAGAGGATGCTGATGCTGGGGTCGAATAGTTATATGGGGCTAACGAATGAGCCCCGGGTGAAGGAAGCGGCGATCAATGCCATCAAGAAATACGGTACGGGGTGCGCTGGATCGCGGTTTCTCAACGGCACACTTGATTTGCACCTTGAGCTGGAAGAGCATCTGGCGAAATTTGTGGATAAAGAAGCGGCACTGGTTTTTAGCACGGGATTCCAGACGAATCTGGGAACCATTGCCGGTGTTGTTGGACGTGACGACTACGTGATAATTGACAAGACGGATCACGCGAGCATCATAGACGGTGCGCGCTTGTGCTTTGGCAAGGTGGTTAAGTTTGATCATAACAACATGGAAGATCTCGAGCGGGTATTGAGCAGATGCGGCGACAATGGAAAGCTGATCGTGATAGACGGGATTTACAGTATGGAGGGGGATATTGCCAATTTACCCGAGATCGTGCGGCTAGCCAAGCAGTATCAGGCTGGGGTGATGGTGGACGATGCACATTCTATCGGGGTGTTAGGGGAGATTGGCAACGGAACGGCATCGCACTTCAAGCTGAGCGCCGACGTAGACTTGATCATGGGGACATTCAGCAAGTCGCTTGCCTCGATAGGGGGATTTATAGCCTCCACTCGTGAGGTTATCCAGTATCTGAAGCATCATTCGCGGCCACTGATTTTCAGCGCGAGTATAGCTCCGCCGATGGCAGCCACGGTACTGTGCGCGCTGAATATTATCATTACCGAGCCGGAGCGGCGCGAGCGACTGTGGTATAACACCCGCAAGATGCAAGGTGGTCTTCGGCAATTGGGTTATGACATCGGGAGGAGCGAGACACCGATCATTCCAGTAGTTGTTGGCGAAAACATGACTGCATTCGGGATGTGGAAGCGGCTGCATGAAGAGGGTGTTTTCGTGAATCCAGTGGTGTCACCTGCCGTGCCCCTGGGCCGTGCTGTGATTCGCGTCAGTCTCATGGCGACGCATACGGATGAGCACCTGGACATGGCACTGGGCAAGTTTGCTATGGTGGGGAAGGAGCTCGGCATCATCTAATACCCGCCATTTCTGGAGTCCGTCAGCCCGCCAGTTTGGCGGGTTTAGTACCGGGAATTCATGACGCAGGGGGGTATGCGTATTCTCAATTTGCTTTTAGGCAGAGCCTCTGCCTTACGGCATCCGAAAGACCTCGTCCGGGACGAGGTATTTCGCCATCAGGACGCCTGCAATGGGAGTAGAGATTCAGGAAGTCGAGACAGGGCGTGCGCTGCGTTGTTTCATCAGGCTCCCGTGGGAAATTTATAGCCCCACTGACTCGTGGGTCCCACCTCTTCTGAGCGATCAGAAGAAGCAATTCTCACCAAGACATCATCCTTTTTACCGCCACGCTGAAGTGAAGCTGTATCTGGCAATGCTGAATGGTGAGCCGGCCGGGCGAATCGCTGCAATCATTAACCGGAACCATAACGAGTTCCACCAGGATCGGGTGGGATTTTTTGGCTTTTTCGAAGCTGTGCAGCACCGGGAAGTTGCGCACCGGCTGCTAGACGCAGCGGCGAGGTTCCTGCGAGATCGCGGGATGGAGATTATGCGCGGGCCCATGAGCTTTTCAACGAACGAGCAGTGTGGCCTGTTGATCGAGGGGTTTGAGCTGCCGCCCTATATTATGATGCCGTACAATCCGCCGTACTATGCAGAGATGCTCGAGTCGTTCGGATGCCACAAGGCCAAGGACCTATATGCCTACTACCTAACGCGGGAGTTTTACGAGGAGAGGGTCAACGTGTTGGCCAGGCGAGTGGCAAAGCGACTCCCGATCATGCTGCGTCCGGTGAATATGCGCCATTTTCAGCAAGAGGTCAACGTCATCCGCGGGATCTACAACAGTGCGTGGGAGCGAAATTGGGGATTTGTGCCTATGACGGATGAGGAATTTGCGTATATGGCGCGCGATTTAAAGAAAGTAGTTGATCCGCGTCTGGTGGTTATTGGCGAAATGGAGGGTAAACCGATCGGATTCCTGCTAGCCCTGCCGAACTGGAATATTGTGCTCAAGCGCCTCAATGGGCGGATGTTTCCCTTTGGAGTTTTTAAGGCGCTCTGGTACCAGCGCAAGATTAATCAGGTGCGCATTATTACCATGGGTGTGCTCAAAGAGTATCGGCGAAAAGGCATTGATATTCTTTTTTATTATAAGATGTTTGAGCGTGGCCCCGAGCTGGGGTTTTATGAAGCAGAGATGTCGTGGATACTCGAGGATAATGAAATGATGAACTGTGCACTGAAGGACCTTGGGTCGGAGGTCTACAAGCGGTATCGAATTTACGATTATTCTTTGTAGCGACACGCCGCGGCGTGTTCCTACTGCACAAGGAAGTTGGAGGTCGCCACACTCTTGGCAGGGAAACGTATGAGAGCGTTAGTGACAGGAGCGACAGGATTCATAGGCAGCCACGTGGCTGAGGCGTTAGTGGCACGGGGTTACGAGGTGACGTGTCTGGTGCGTCGGACAAGTGATCTTCGATGGTTGGCCGATCTGGCGGTGCATCTAGCATATGGAAGCGTGGAAGATCAGGAGTCGCTGTTACCGGCGGTCGAGGGCCAGGACTATGTGTTTCACTGCGCAGGAATCACCAAGGCGAAGCGCGCGAGCGACTATTTTGCGGTGAATACCCGCGGTACAGAGAATGTTCTCCGCGCGTGCGAGACAGGGCGGGTTGCGCTTAGGCGCTTCGTGCTGGTCAGCAGCCAGGCAGCTGCAGGGCCAAGTGGATCGCTAACCCCACTGGTGGAGCAAGATCCCTGCAGGCCGATTACCCCGTATGGACGAAGCAAATACGAAGCCGAGCAGCTGATAAGGCAGGCTGGTAGAACAATTCCTTATTGTATTGTTCGGCCATCGGCAGTATACGGGCCACGCGATCGGGACATCTTGTTTTTCTTCAAGTCGATCAACCGTGGCGTGATGATTGCGATGGGTCGGCGGGAGCGTTATTTGAATCTGGTTTACGCAGACGATTTGGTTCAGGGCATTCTTGCTGCTGCGGAGGCCGAAGCAGCTGCTGGCGAGACGTATTTCGTTACGCATTCACAGCCGTATCAGTGGAAAGAGGCGGTGCGCATTGTGGCAGCAGCTTTGGAGAAGCGTTATGTGCGACTGCGAATTCCAACTGCACTGGGTTACGTGGGGGCATTACTGGCAGAAGGTGCTGCACGGCTGAAGGGAAAAGCAGCGCTGCTGAATCGAGACAAGCTGCGCGATATCCTTGAGCCATACTGGCTCTGCAGTCCCCAGAAGATTGAGAAGCAGCTGGGATTCCGCGCGTCCGTAACGTTTGAAGAGGGTGCGCGCATAACAGCCAGATGGTATAGGGAGCAGGGATGGCTTACATGACAAAGTCGCTTCAAAAGTCCGAGAGAAAGCTCCTTGGCACGATTGACGTGCTCAACCTTGCCTATACGGCCATTGTAGGAATTCTGGTAGTAGTGTTTCACCAGAATCAGGTGCATGCTGGCAGATACGTACTCATCCATGTGGGCCTGTTTATCTTTATTCTGGTTTTTCTCAGGCTGACGCATAACACGCGCCAGCCTTTTCTCCTTCTTCTCAGGGACTGGTACACACCGCTTCTGTTTATCTTTTTTTACGAAGAGACCGAGATGTTGAACCAGCTCCTGGCGCCGCTATATTATAATCACGTCACTGCGGCGTTTGCAGATCTCTATGCGCGCATACCGACGTATAAGAACCTCGCCTACCTTGACCCATTGCTGGAGCGGGTCGAGTATTTGCTCTTCGGGTATCAGCCAAGCTTGGCATTCTACCACGCGTTTAGTCATCCGCTGTTAAGTGAATTCATGCACTTCTCATATTTTTTCTACTATCTACTGATCCCGATTCTGGGATTTACGCTGTATTTGAAAGGGCGCAAGAGGGAGTTTGACTGCTTTCTGTTCAAGGCGGCACTGACCATGTACAGCTGCTACCTCTTTTTCATTGCGTTTCCCTGCTCAGGGCCCAAGCACTATTTTCCTGAAGCGATTAGCAACGAGTTTCCAGGCTATATTTTTGTCTGGGCGATGGGGTTTATTTTTCGCTATGGGGAGATTGCGAATGGAGCGTTTCCGAGTTCGCATGTGGCACTGGCCACCGTGATTTTGCTGTGCTCGTTCCAGTATGAAAAGTGGGTTTTTGCGTTCTTTTTGCCGATGATTATTAGCTTATACATGTCAACGGTGTATATACAGGCGCATTATCTTGTTGATATACCAGCGGGGATCGTGGTCGGAATATTCTTTTTTATGATTGGAGGGAAGGTGAAGGAAATGTTTGAGCGTCGGCGTGCTGCACGTTCTGTGGAGGCGGACGACGCGTCGTGAATGCAAAGAATGGGAAACATTACGAGGGTATTCACAATTACTTGAAAAATGAAACGGCTCCTTGAATCTGGTTAGAAAGCAGAGAAAGCGCGAGTGGTTTTTAACTCTGTCCCAACTCGTATAGCGATAAGATAAAAAGTAGTAGGGGCACGCTGCGGCGTGCCCCTACCTGCTACCTGCCTTTGCCCCATATCCCGCAATGCGCCTGATGAATGTCGGGTATCAATTAAGGAATCTCGAGATAATCAATCGCGACGCTGTCCAGGTAAATGGTGCCGCCCTTTGTCGGGTCGAAGTCAAGCAAATCAAACGCCACGATGAACCCATCCTCTGCAATCGTTGGTGAGCCCGGCAGAATTGGCGTTTCCCAGTAGACTTCGTAGTTAGTACCACTAACTTCCGGCATTGCGCCTGGGCCTATGCCCTGGGCGTTGAGTTCCATGGTCTGAGTCATCTGGCCATCTTCATTCTGGCAACGGAGTCTGACCTGCGGCATGATGTTTCGAGCCCATTCGCTTTCGCACCTCAGCGTAAACGTTGCCCGATAGAGATTATCCTCCTCATACGTCAACTCATTTGCTATCACACTGGATTGCCAGCATCCATAATTGCTGGTGTCAGTAGTTCTAGACGTAATGGAGAGTGTTTCAGTGCCCGCACCGCCGGACGTAACTGGACCGTAGCCCACGTTTGTAATGAAGCTCCAGTTGGCAAAGTCAGAAGAATCGGTATACGTCTTGACCGCCGTGCCAGCTGCCGGACGTGGGAACCGCTCCACGGTAACTGAATCCACGTAGTGTGTGCCGAACCGATCTACTTCAAAATCAAGCATATCAAAAGCAACACCCAGGTTGCCGCTCACTACCGGCATAAAGTAACAGCTGTATTCTTGCGTTGATGGATCAAGGGGCAATGAGTAGCTATACGAACCACATGCGTTAACAATATGCGAGGTAGACTCAAGTGACTGATCCTGATTCCACCGCATTCGAAACTGCGGATCCGCAGCGAAAGAGCCCATACTTGAGCACACCGTAAACTTGGCCCTATATACATTATCCGGCACATAAGAAATCTCCAATGGGCCAGTCCATATTCCAACACGACTCGTGCTGTCATTGGGCGAGTTAATACCCAGCCGACCGGCGCTGTAGCTGGACGACGCTGGAGAGAAATCAGGACTGCTAATCGCCAGAAATGACCAGCCCTCAACACTTGAATCAAAATTATATTCACGAAGGTATATGGGTATGATCGGTGTCGGCGTAGGCGTTGGTGTGGGAGTGGGTATTGGAGAAAAGTTAGCGTTTATGGATTTGGGAGAATCCATAGTGATGGATTCAGGGTTATTGGAGCCGGAGAGATCCCCTGACCAGTAATCAAACTGATAATCGGGCTCAGAGACGGCCTGAACATCTGCCACTTCTCCTACGTTATGCCATCCGGTTGCGGGAGTAACACCATCCAAGAGGGTTACCAAGCCACCCTGGGGTGGATTAGAAGTAGCGTTGAGATAGTATCCTTGTGTTTGCCACAGCCAGGTGATGGTAGAGGGCTGGTCGAGGACGAATGTGAACGAGGTGACAATGCCACTTGCAGGTACGGCGCCTTCACCAAGCCAGCCGGTGCAGAGATATTGAGTTCGTGACTCGGCTACTACCGGGTCGGTCATATAGGCATTAATAAGCGTTCCAGTGGTAATCGTATTAATGCCCACAGGCGGCGCAGGGCTATCATGTTCAGAGAAGACGGCTAAAGTAGTCTTAGTAGTGTATTCATCAGCGCCGATATCATAATCCGAGCCATCGCCCCGGGGCTCGCTGATAGCATCCCAGGGTCTAGGGTCGCCTTCAAAGTCTTGCGTAAGATCAGCAATATAGAAACCCGCATCAACGCATGGAGAGCTTGCCTCAAGATGGAAATCGCCGTTGGCTGGATCGGTTAATTGTGGGTCATCTGTGATATTTCCAGTGCCGCCGCCTGTCCAATCCTGGATACAACTATAAGAAGGTGTGGTACAGTCATCAAATTGAGCACCACCTGAATTAGCGGTATTTTGCCATATAATGCAGTTTCTGATTATACGCGTGCAGTCATAAAGCCCACCGCCAGAATAAGAGGCCACGTTGCCATATATGGTATTGTTCTGGATGGTGCCTAAGCACCAAAGAAGTCCACCGCCATTATATCCAGCCGAGTTGCCCGAAATGACATTGTTCTGGATGATTGCGTGGCAAGAGTTGAGTCCACCGCCATCGATCGTAGCCGAGTTGCCCGAGATGGAATTATTCTGGATGGTGCCGTCGCAATCGTAGAGCCCGCCGCCATAAAGAGCTGAGTTATTGGAGATTTCATTATTCTGAATGTTACCGCCGCAAGTGTGGAGTCCACCGCCCTCATCGCCAGCTGAGTTGCCCGAAATGACATTGTTCTGGATAGTGCCGAAGCACCAAAGGAGTCCACCGCCCTCATCGCCAGCTGAGTTGCCCGAGATGGTATTGTTCTGGATGGTGCCGTAGCAATCGTAGAGCCCGGCGCCATTTATATCAGCCGAGTTGCCAGAAATGGTGTTGTTCTGGATAGTACCGTCGCAATCATAGAGCCCGCCGCCATTTATATCAGCCGAGTTGCCAGAAATGGTATTGTTCTGCATGGTGCCGTCGCAATCGTAGAGTCCACCGCCCTCATCGCCAGCTGAGTTGCCCGAGATGGTATTGTTCTGGATAGTGCCGTGACACTGGTAGAGCCCGCCGCCACGACCAGCTGTATTGCTAGTTATATTGTTGTTCTCAATGGCAGCCATGGTACCGTTGCCTCTGATCCCCCCACTGATATAAGCGCTGCCGTTGGTTATGGTGAAGCCGGAGAGCATGCAGTTACGATATTCTGTCCCAGAGAAAGTAACAACAGGTCCGGCCTGGTTGCCATCAATGATGGTGCTGGCGACTATGGTTGGACTGGTGGGGTCAGTAGAGCGCAGGATAATGTTTTTTCCATGAAAGTGGATGTTTTCGTAGTAGACGTCTGGTGAGACAATGATTTCACAACCATGTCTGGCCGCATCAATTGCAGCCTGAATTGTTGGATAATCACCCGGTACCATAATCACACACGGCGTTGGTGTGGGTGTGGGTATTGGCGTAGGCACTGCTGTTCCGATGAATTCATCAGCGCCGATGTCAAAGTCCGAGCCGTCGCCACGAGACTCCCAGGTGACAGCATCGTACGGTCTCGGGTCGCCTTCAAAGTCTTGAGTTAAGCCGGGAACGTTCTCACCCGCGTCAATGCATGGAGAGTTTGGTTGTAGATGGAAATCGCCACTAGTTGGGTCAACCAATTCAGGGTTGTCTAAGATATTTCCGGTCCCACCACCAACCCAATCTTGGATGCAGGAATAAGACGGCGTTGCGCAATAATTATCAACCTGAGCACCTGTAGGAGCGGTATTTTGCCAGATAATACAGTTTCTTATGGTCCCCTTACAACTGGCCAGTCCCCCGCCAGGATAATCAGCCGTGTTGCCGTAAATGATATTGTTCTGGATGTTACCGTAGCAATGGTGGAGTCCGCCACCAAAGTTCTCATAGATGGCATTGTTCTGGATGGTGCCGTCACACCCATAGATGCCCCTACCTGAGTTCCCATGGATAGTATTGTTCTGGATGGTGCCGTCGCACCCAGAGATGCCGCCAGAGTTCTCATAGATGGTATTGTTCTGGATGGTGCCATCGCACCCAGAGACGCCGCTGCTATTCTCATAGATGGTATTGTTCTGGATAGTGCCCCTGCAACCCGTGACTCCCGCTGGATAGTTATTCGAGATAATATTATTCTCGATGGTGCCGCGGCCCCCTACCAGCCCACCGCCCCAGCTGCCTCCCTTCCAAGGCCAAATGTTGTCCGCAGCAAAAGAATTGTGCGCAATAACATTATCATGGATATTACCGTCACAAGCATAGACTCCGCCGCCATAAGCAACCCCCATAGAACCCATACAACTAAAAGCCCAGTTGTTTGCTATTGTGTTGTATCGGATTATACCATCACACCTGTAGATGCCGTAGGCATCTACATAGCCACCCCATATATTCACTGCAGTATTTGAGGTTATTGTATTATACTCAATAGTTGCAAGAGTGCGGTTGCCAAAAATTCCACAAGCCGTTCCTGCTTGAGAACCACCGCCACCGGCTATGGTAAAACCAGAGAGGACACAGGTGGTGAGTTCGGTTCCAGAGAAAATAACCCCTTTTTTGTGTCTACCGACAATGATAGTACTGGCGACCACCGTTGGCCTTGTGGGATCAGTAGAGCGCAGGATGATATTTTTGCCGCTAAAGTTGGCAGTCTCATAGTAGATGCCCGGCGAGACGATAATTTCATCACCATGAACTGCAGCATCAATCGCCGACTGAATTGTTGGATGATCTCCAGGGACGGTAATCACGGCTGCTTGGGATATTAAGGGAAAAAGAGCAAAGAGAGAAAGGAAGAGGAGAGCCGGAATCTTAAAGTGGGAAATTAAGTTTACGGTGTTAGAGTTAATCTTCTTCATCTTTGTATCCCCCCATTTTGAATTGTTAAATTTCTGCAAATCTTTGCGGCTTTATGAATCCATCAAAAGCCGCTCTGAGTTTTCTGTGACCTTCATTCAGTTTTGTAGCCAACTCGTTGTTGTCTTTCTCCTCATATCCTACAAAACCTGTTGTCTACTAAATTCCAATTCTTTTATGGAGAAAATAACATCCTTAGAAAATAACATCAATCTTACGCGCGGTCAACAAGAAAAATGGCTTGATATGAAAATCATGCCCTGTTTACCCCAAATTTTGCAGTTGAGTTTAAAGAAAGTGACAAGATAATGATGCAAAACACAGAAAAGCCTTTGCTTAAGAAGCAGGAGGCTTTATCTGAAAAGAAGCACAAGAAAATAAAAAATTATTGGACAGGATGAACAAGATTAACAGGATAAGAAAATCTAAAGAATCCCCTCAATCCCTGATAAATCCTATTCATCCTGCCCGCCGCGGCGGGTCTAAAAAATTGAAAACGGTATTCTGAATTTAAAAAAGAAGAAATTGTTCTTTAACGCAAAATCTGGGTTTATTAGTCGGATTTCTTTACAGGAAGATAAGAAAGTAGTAGGGGCGACTACATAACAATCGGATTTGAGACAAATGGGCGGACCAGGAGCGATTCCAGGGTAAACAACTATTTGTCAAGCAGTGAGTTAATGAGGGGGTCAGAGACTTCCTCGAGTGAGCTGAGCTTTAGATGGGCCTGGGAGAAATCGCCGTCGTAGGTGCTCGGGGTGGGAATGGCAATGCAGCGCATGCCAGCTCCTATGGCAGCCTGCAGCCCTATCGGACTGTCTTCAATCACCACACATTGCCCAGGCTCGACGCCTAATGCTTTGGCGGTCTTAAGAAAAATCTCCGGTGCAGGTTTCCCTTCTACCACGTCTTCGCCGCAGGTAAAGGTCGCAAAGAACTTCTCGATGTTTAATCCTTGCGTGATGATCTCCACTTCCCTGCGTGAGGAGCTGGTGGCAAGCCCGATGCGAAATCCTGCGCGCTTCAGCTGCTTAAGAAGCGACGTCAGACCAGTATTCTCCTGAATTTCCTTCTGATCGATCTTTTCCTGGATCAGCTTGCAATAGGTTTCCTTATGAGAAGCCGCCAGTTCATCAATCGGTTCGCGCAGGGGATACAGTTTTCTCAGGTTCTTGAAGAAGTCTACCGAGCGCAGACCGATATGGTGGCGAAATATCTCCTGTGTCCAGTGGATGCCGTACCGGGCGAGAATCTGGTTAACTGCCTCCAGCTGTACCGGTTCGCTATCGAGTATTACGCCATCCATATCGAAGATGACTGCTCGAGGTTTTTGGGCCATGTCTGGTCCTTTCTATTTAGGCTTAGCGACGCCATCAAAATGAAATCTTAGCCACGGAGCCACGGAGGCACAGAGTAATACTCTATTGATTAGATGGCACTATATAGCAAATTCAGTGCGCTGGACGCAGCTAAGCGGGCAATTGCATCACCTGGCTCGCGCTCTCCACTACCATCTCCGGCACCTGGGGGTCAAACATAAAGTTCCCGTAAAACTTGTATGCATCCGCGACTTCATAGCAGCGGGTGGAAAAGAGCGTGCTCGGCGGGAGATAGCCGACGTTGCCATTTGTGCATCCACAGACCCAGACCGGCCCGCTGTGTGCACCTGCGATTTCCTCGCCGAGCTGCGAGAAGAGTTCTCCACCAATGCCGACAATACGCATTTCCCCCACGCTCAGAACCTGGATTTCCATCGGGATATTATAAGGGTGAGAGCGAGTTTCGACGATATGGAGCGTCTCTCTGGCCCAATCGAGGAAGGCACGTGTGAATGCAGCCTGGCGATCATCCGACCCTGCCAGTTCGTCTGAGCGGCTTGCGTACTCGCACTCGAGTGCTTGCAATTCTTCCACTGATGGCAATGTGATGCCGAGCTCAACAATCTGCGATGCGGTTCGCAATGGCGCATGAGGAAAAGGCTCAGCAGACGCGAGTAGCTCAAGTGCTGCGGTACCCAGCGTGCGTCCGAAGTGCTCGCAGGCTTCCCATGTTCGCGCTGATATGGCGGGATTAAGATTGCCGAAAGCGCCATTGAGAAACATGGCCATGACTTGAGCGCCGAATTCCTGCTCGATTCGCTGCATGGCAACACCCGGAAAGCCTGCTGAGACATAGCGGTTCGTATGATCCAGCACCACAGGATGGCAGGCGTAATGTACGAGCACAGCCAGCGGATCTTTATGGGGCGAGCTGAGTTTCAGAATATCTAAATATGCATTGGTTGGGGGCAAATCGAAACCGCGCTGAGCACAGCGGTCAACACTAAGCACGAGAGGGGTGCGCGCAATGGCGCATGATGCTGTGGTGAGCTGCTTCGCTGCCTCGCTAACGGCCTGAGCAATACGCCCCTGGAGCTCGATCAGCCATTCCTTATTTACTGAGCCGCAGTGGCGGAGAAAGATTGTTGCAGGGCCAGAGTGAGTATGTGTGCAGCTGAGCATGATGTTGCTGGGAGGAATTCCGGTTTGCTGAGAGGCGATGGTTCGGATCACCCGCACTGAGTCGTCACCCAGTGCCAGGAGGTCACAGGAGACCAAGGCAATCGTCTTGCCCTCGTGTTCCAGCACGAGGGCGCGGGCGTAGAGTGGGTCGTGGATTCCCAGCGATGGCTGTTCACGCAGCACATAGCCGGACAGCTCAGTTCCACTTGGTGGAGTAATGTTGATTTTGGCAGTTCCTGCCCGCAAGCCTGGTAACCTACTTAATCAAAGATTGCCACAGAGACACATAGGCGCAGAGACAAAGGGTACTGAATTGTAAATTGCAAATTGGAAAATTCAAAATGCAAATTTAAAATTTAATATTTGCAATTTTCATTTCACAATCTTTTGGTGTTTAATGATCTCTGTGTCTCTGTGTCTCCGTGGCTATATTACTTGCAGTTAGCAATTTCATTCGTCCCACGTATTGAGTCGTACTCTTACAGTTACTTTAAATCCGTTGACAGGAGAAGTCATAGCGGTAAGATCGGGCTGTGTAAACAATTTTTTATTTCAGAGTACTTATCCGCCTGAGGCGGACAGGGCAATGCAACCGGGAATAAAACATGGGCGCTCGCCTGCTATGCTGAGAAATGCGCTCTTCGTGGTGTTGATAGTGATTTGCAGCGGAACGTTCTGTTGCGCACCGCGGCAGAGCGAAGATAGGAGCGTGCCGAGGCGAATCATTTCGCTCAGTCCAAACGTGACGGAGATACTGTTTGCCCTTGGGCTCGGTGATCGCGTGGTTGGGGTAACGGACGTGTGCAAATATCCCCCGGAGGCCAGGGCTAAACCGCACGTTGGCACGTTTCCTATGCCAAACATCGAACAGATTGTGATGCTAAAGCCCGATCTGATCATTTTGCTCCCGAGCTATGTGGAGACAATTGACAAGTTTGAATCACTGGGCTTGCGCATGCTCGTGGTTAAGAACGACAGCATCCGGGATGTACTCGATTCTATCCAGGAGATTGCAAAAGTAACGGGAGCTGACGAGGCGGCACAAGCGCTGGCGGATGAGATGACGCAAAAGCTTGAGCGACTTCGCGAGCAACGTGAGTCGCGGCCGCGCAGGCGCGTGCTCTTTGTCGTGGGCAAGAATCCCGGCACGCTCCAGCAGATCTATGCAGTTGGGCCGGGCACGTTTCTCGATGAAATGCTCCAGGCTGCCGGCGGCACCAATATCCTGGCGGATGCCCCGTCCTTCTATCCCATTGTCTCGAAAGAAGAAATCATTACGCGCGATCCAGAGGTTATTCTTGACGCATCAATTCGAGAAAGCCCGAGTGAAGAGCAGCGTCGCATAAATCGCCAGCTATGGCATCAGCTCCAGACCGTCTCGGCGGTGAAGCACCAGCGGATCTATTTTATCGAAGATTCGCAGATCACCATCCCCGGCCCGCGAATTCCAGACAACGTCAACTATCTTATGCGTCTGATCTACCAGGAGGCAGCGGAGCGATTAGGGCATAAGCCCGGCGAGCCGGAGCTACATGGAGATTAGGGATTGATCGTTCCAGGTGTTGTTTTTTCCAACCTTGCGTGCTTTGCGCCTTGGCGTGATGATTAAAAGATATTCTCACGCAAAGTCGCCAAGATCGCAAAGAACTACCAACCTGTAAGAATTAGCAGGTCTAGGATCTCGGAGCAGTAATAGTACGAGGAATATTTCTTAATGAGTTTTGATACTTTTTTTGCATTCCAGCTTTGCGCGCTTTGCGCCTTGGCGTGATGATTAAAAGATATTCTTACGCAAAGTCGCAAAGGGAGTGATCTTTTAGGGAGAAGTGACGAGAGCCAGATGGTCAGTGCAGATTCAAAACCTGGTGAAGCTTTGAAAGGTGCGCCGGTGCTTGAGACCGAGGAGATCGGCTTTTCATACGACCAGAAGCCGGTGTTGCGCGGGCTTTCTGTTCGCATCTTTCCGGGAGAGTTCGTAGGGATCATTGGCCCGAACGGCGCGGGGAAATCCACGCTGCTGAATCTGCTCAACGGCCTGCTTTCACCGCGCCAGGGCAGGATTCTGCTTCACCAAAAGGAATTGCGTACCCACACCGCTAATGATATTGCCCGCCACATTGCCATAGTCCCGCAGTTTACCGACATCGTGTTTCCATACAGGGTGATGGAAATCGTGCTGATGGGCCGACATCCGTGGCTCGGGCCGTTTGCCTTCGAGACCTCGAGCGACATTGCCATTGCGCAGCAGGCCATGACGGCTACCGACGTGGCGCATTTTGCTGATCGGTTCTTTACCGAGCTCAGCGGGGGCGAGAAGCAGGGAGTGATCATCGCGCGTGCAATTGCACAGAATACGCCCATTCTCCTTCTTGACGAGCCAACCTCTTCGCTTGACCTTAAGCACCAGGTTTTTATCTACCGGCTGCTCGACCGTATGCGGCGTGAACAGGAGAAGACCATCGTGGTGGTGTCGCACGATATTAATCTGGCCGCGCTCTTTTGTGAACGCTTGGTGTTGCTTAAGGATGGAGTGGTGATGAAAGAAGGCAGGCCAGGGGAGATCATCTCGCGGGAGCTTATTCGCGAAGCGTATGAGACTGAAGTGGAGATTCTGACCGACGAGCGGGGGATGCCATTTGTAAGGCTGCTGAAGTAGGGGCAGGATGCATGAAATCACGGGCAGGGATGCCCGTGCCACCAGGCAGGGATGCCCATGCCACGAGGCAAGGATGCCCATGTCACCAGGCAAGGATGGCCATGCCACCAAATCCCCTCACGGTGGCACAGGCATCACGCCACAGGCGCATTTTCAACTTGCCTGTGAAG